>JAHIRR010000170.1 GCA_018818505.1 Candidatus Omnitrophota bacterium
ACAAGATAAGGCATCTTTTCGTCAGATTTCTTGTTAAAGGCGTCTATATTTCTCGATACACTCTTTGCAAGCTTTTTATATCTCTCTTCCATCTCATTCACGACCCAGTCAAGCGCGCCCGAGGCCTTTTTTGAATCTGTAACCACAGGACATAAAAGATGCGGCAGGCCATTATAGATAGCCAGCTCCACCATCTTCGGGTCCACCATTATGAATTTCAATTCATCAGGTGTGGCATTATATATCATACTCATTATCAAAGAATTCACGCACACAGTCTTGCCAGAGCCAGTAGTACCTGCTATCAAAAGATGCGGCATATCGCCAAGATCCGCTACTACGCTCCTCCCGGCAATATCTTTTCCAAGCGCAATGGCAAGTTTTGAAGAACCTGCTTTTTTCTGATATTCACGAGACTCAAGGATCTCTCTTAAGCACACAAGGGACGTGCTTTGATTCGGGACTTCTATGCCCACTGCTGATTTACCTGGTATAGGAGCCACGATCCTGACTGTAGTCGCCTTCATGGTAAGCGCGATATCATCACTTAAGGCTGTGATCCTATTCACCTTTACGCCGGGCGCTGGCTGCAGCTCGTACCTGGTAATGACAGGCCCCTTGTTTATCTCTACCACCTTTGCATCTATACCAAAGTCCTGCAAGGTATCCTCTAATACCCTGGCACTGCCCTCTAAGTCTTCGTTTATCACCTTCTCTGGTTCGGGCAAAGGCTGCTGCAATAGCTCCAGGGAAGGAAGCTTGTAGTCTCCGACTGTCCTTGGTGTAAGCTTAACTGGCTTTTTAGGAGCGGGGGTTGGTTCAGAGATTATCTTTGGTTTTGGCAATACAATCCTAGGCGCCACCGGCTTCTCTATCTTCTTTTCTTCCTTCTTGTCCCTTGTCACTTGTCCCTTGTCACTTGTCACTACCCTAACTGCTGGCCTCAATTTTGGTCTTTCTTTAATCCGAACTTTCTTCTTGCTTGTTGCCATTGAGATCAATTTCCATGCATGGCCAACTAAAAATGAAAAAATAGGTATGATCAAAAACTCTGTAGCGGCCATGAGCGATAGAATAGCCAATGCAAGGGTTATTACATATCCTCCGATCCCGCCAAAATATCCAAGAATTTTGCTCGAAACAAAAAAGCCGATAAGGCCTCCTCTCTCAATTGAAAGAACAGGATCGCCTAGAGCCGTAAGACTGAAGAACGCTCCGGCTGAGCAAAAAAGCAGCCCCAACCCTAAAAACCTGAGCGCTGGCTTTTGCTCTAATCTTTCAGCCAGAATCCCAATGCCCCACATGAAGCACAAAAATGGAATAAGAAAACCCGCGTAGCCTACCACTTTGAACACAAGCCATGCAAGATACGCGCCCACTATGCCAATATAATTTCTAACATGTAGATTCGGGGAGGATGTTTCGAAGGAAATATCGTAAGGAGAGTAAGAAACCATTGCTGCCAGCAAAATCACTGCCAGCGCAAATAAACTAAGCGAAATTAATAAGTCTTTCTTGTCTTTTGTCATATTTCTCGATACTCGATTCTAGATACTTGATTATATTACAAAAATATCACAACCAGTGTCCCAATCGCAATACAATAAACCCCGAACAAATGAAACTTATTCCTGTAAAGCACCCTTAACAATAATTTTAATGACAAAACACCAATAATGCAAGAAGTAATAAGCCCTATTAAATAAATCGGGCTAAATCCTGTCAGGACAGGATCTTTTATCTTAAATAAGGCCGCGCCTATTATTGCGGGAATAGCTAATAAAAATGAAAATCTCGCAGCAGCCTGGCTATCAAGCCCCAGAAATAACCCTGTAGAAATAGTAACGCCGCTCCTTGATATGCCCGGTATAACTGCAATGCCCTGAGCCAAACCTATCAATATTGCCTTAAAGCCTGACAGGCCGCCTGCGCTAAATCTAAAAAAGCTCCCAAGAATAAGCCATATGCCGGTTACAAATAGCATTGCGCCAACCATCTTGACATTACCAAATACGGACTCTATTCCCTTATCAAAAAACAATACGAATAATACAGTAACAGCAGTTGCCATTAAGATAAAGAATCCTATTTTTCTCTTAACAGTAACTGCCTCTATTATATCTTTCCAGAATACTATGAATATAGCAGCCAGAGTGCCGATATGCAGAAATATATCAAAACTAAGCTGCGGCCCCTCAAGGCCCATCAATCTATGCAGAATAACAAGATGACCCGAGCTGGAAATTGGAAGAAATTCGGTTAAACCTTGGACTATGCCGGATACTATAGCTTCAAGAAAACTCATATTAAACAACGGAGGTTTCGTAATGTTGCGTGAGGTTTCGTTAGGTTGCGTAAGGTTGCTTTTGTAACTTCACGAAACATTACGAAACCTTACGCAACCTTTACTCTTGTGCCTGCTTGATGCTTAAGTTTAACCGGCCCATATCATCTATCTTGATCAGCTTGACCTTGACCTTGTCGCCTACCTTTACAGCTTCCTCGACATTCTTGACAAACTTGCCTGATAGCTCAGACACATGGATCAGTCCTTCTTTTCCAGGAAAGATCTCGCAAAAAGCGCCGAAATTCATAAGACGCGTAATCGTGCCTTCGAATACAGTGCCTATCTCTATATCACCTGCTATACCTTTTATGATCGCTATAGCTTTTTCAATAGATTCCTTATTCTCAGACGCCACCGAAACCTTGCCTTCATCGCCATCCACCTCGATGGTCGCTCCTGTTTCATGGATAATCCTTTTTATTATCTTTCCGCCCGGCCCTATTACTGCGCCGATCTTGTCCTTATTTATAGTGATCATCTTTATCTTTGGCGCGTACTCAGAAAGTTCCTGCCGCGGGCCTTCCATTGCTTCCTTCATCTTATTTAATATAAATGAACGCGCGGGTTTTGTCTGCGCGACTATCTTTTTTATCAATTCCAGATCAATGCCATCGATCTTCAGATCCATCTGCAGCGCAGTCACGCCAACCTCAGTGCCTGTGACTTTAAAATCCATATCTCCGAAATGGTCCTCAATGCCAGCGATATCAGTCAGGACCATGGCCTTATCCTTGTCTTTTACCAGGCCCATTGCAATGCCAGCTACAGGCCTTTTTATAGGTACGCCTGCGTCCATCAAAGAAAGCGTGCTCGCGCACACTGTTGCCATGCTGCTGGAACCATTTGACTCAAGTATCTCAGATACGATCCTTACTGTATAAGGAAATTCCTCAGCAGATGGCATCACTGCCTCAAGCGCCCTTGCTGCTAAAGCGCCATGTCCGATCTCGCGCCTTCCAGGGCCTCTTGCGGGCCTTGCCTCTCCTACGCTAAACGGAGGAAAATTATAATGCAGCATAAAGCTCTTGAACTTCTCGCCTTCCAGCGTATCAAGCCTCTGCTCATCATCGCCAGTACCCAATGTCGCTATAGACAAACTCTGCGTCTGTCCTCTTGTGAATAAGCCTGAACCATGCGTCCTAGGCAGCACCCCTACTTCACAGGTAATATCCCTTATGTCCTCGCACTTCCTGCCATCCACCCTCTTCTTTTTCTCTAATATAAACTTGCGGACCTCTTCCTTTTCAATGTTCTCAAGCGCGCTCTTTATATCCGCGTCCTCTAAAGTCTCATCCTGCGCCTTTAGCTTTTCTATGACCTCTTTGGTCAGGATGTCCAGGGCATCTTTCCTCTGTTCAGGAACTGGAATAGAATTGACTTTATTCAGCCCTGACAGAGAAAGCTTTTTAACCTTCTCACATAACTCATCTGAGGCAAGCTTCAATTCAGGCTTGATCTTTTTCTTGCCAGCCTTTTTTCTTAACTCTTCCTGCAATGCAATGGTCTCAGCTATATGAGACTGGGCAAGCTCTATTGCCTCGATCATTTTCTCTTCTGATATCTCGCTCGCCCCTGCCTCGAGCATGATGATCTTGCCCTTCATGCCCACTGCAACCAGATTTAAAACGCTATTCTCGCTCTCCTCAAATGTAGGGTTCACGACAAACTTATCTTCCACTAGCCCTATCCTAACAGCGCCCACAGGCCCTGCGAACGGTATATCTGAGATCGTCAATGCAGCTGACGCGCCTATTATGGCAGGTATGTCAGAATTATTTTCTCCATCACTTGAAAGCACTATGGCAAATATCTGCACATCATTCAAGAACCCC
>JAHIRR010000171.1 GCA_018818505.1 Candidatus Omnitrophota bacterium
ATTACACTTGTATATACGCTCACTACTCAATGAGATATTTTTTTTTCTTTAATTTTTATTTTCAGCCTGACTTTTCTTACTGTTCCGGTTTTTGCTCAAGATGAAGCCGGGGTAGATGTCAGGCTTAGTTCTGCTTCGCAAAGAACTGCTCCCACCAAGAGTCTTTTAACCTCAGTTTTTACAATAACTAATTCCGGAGCGCTTGAGGACACCTATGACTTGGAGCCTGACGTCCCAGAAGGATGGCATAATATAAGCGCGTTAAGCCCTGTCTCGCTTTTACCCAATGAAACCAAGTCTTTGCCTTTGACAATATCTATCCCAGTCGATGCCCTTGCTGACGCGTCATATCAGGTCGGGCTTTCTGCTGTTTCTCGGATGGATCCGCAGGTAAGCGGCAGCGCAAGGGCAGATGTCAGGATATTGCCTAATGCCCGGGTAAAACTCCTGGGTCCATCCGAAGGCATTAAAGGCGCGCCAGGACAGGTCATCACCTATTCTTTTACGGTTCTAAATCTGGGCAATGGAAGGGATAGATTCGAGATAACTGCTTTATCAGCGCATAAGGAAAAGGTGGATCTTTCCGCGGAGGAGATAGAATTAGGCGTGGGGGAAAAAGGAGAAGTCAAGGCCACTATCCATCTTCCGCTGGAGGCGTCTTCCGGAACAAATCATGTACTTATGTTTAAGGCCAGGTCTCTGTTTCTTGAAGACAGCGTTTTTGCGGAGCAGATCGTCTACACATCCATCGAGGGTAAGAAGAGCGCAGAAAGAGAAAGTCTTTATAAAACACTGCCTGCGGAGCTGACAGTTTATCTCTCAGGTGTGGGTACAGATGAGCCTAGCGGCATGAACATGGATTTTTCTACAGGCGGCCAGCTCGACGATAAACACTGGATGGATTTTAGATATAGGGGGCCTTATCATAAGGATAAGGAAAATGCCAGCGGGTTGAGCGAGGAGGTGATCTCGCTGGATTTCGGGGGCGAGGACTGGGATATAGGTCTGGGAGATACCATAGCCAGCCTGAGTGAACTTACTATAAGCTCTATTTCAGAAGAAGGTGTGAGATTTAATCTGGATAAAGCGCCTCTGGAGTTTACTTTTTTTAACATGAAAAAAGAAGATGCAAGTTTTAAAGAGGATTTTTTAGGCGGCAAGATCATGGGTAAAATAGCTGAATCCACAGAGATAGGGCTTAATTATTTTCAGTCAAATGAAGATAAACTTGACCCGACTGCTTCGCGTTCAGCTGAGGACAAGGAGATGACGAGTATTTCCGCGGTCCACAGAGCAGGAGATCTTCTTTTGGAGGGCGAATGCGCCAGCGGCAGGTTTGATGATGGCAGTGGTGAAAAAAAAGATAAGGCATTATGGGTGAACTCTGCTTTAAAAAAGGATCGCATGTCTCTAAGAGCTGAATATATCTACGCGGGTTCAGACTACCCGGGCCGTAGAAAGGATACGGATGGTTACAGGGTGTACGCAGGCTATAGTCTTTTCAGGCCGTTGTGGTTATGGATTTATAAAGACGAGGCCGCTGATAATCTGAATAATGATCCCAGCAGGGTTACTAATGACGTAGATAGAGTCACAGTCGGAGCTTCATTCAGCCAGGAGAAGCTTCCCTCTGTTTCCCTTTCTTGTGATATAAATAAATCCCAGAGCAAACAGCAGCAGGCGCTTCTGTCAGACTCCAAAGAAGAGGCGGTTACATTCAGGACGCATAAAGCATTCGGAACATTAACCCTTTCTTTTGATTCCAAATACAGCACTACCACCGACGACATAAAATCAGTCGATAACAGGACAGTAGAATACACAGGCCGGGCGTATAAGCGCTGGGAGAAGATCAGCGGCTGGATCGGGTATAGCCACAATGTGGACAGGGATATTACAGGGGATGAAGAGACGTTATTAAAAAAAGATGTTAGCGTGATATACCATCCTTCACGTAAGCTCTATTCTTCTCTCAGTTTTTCTCAGGAAGCAGAAAGAGGGCAGAAAGGAAGCGAGCTTTTGTCGCTGGATATTAATTATGATCCTGCGCCAGATCTATCATTTTCTATGAGCGGTGAGATGAGGAATAACCTTGCAGATGCTGTCAGAGAATGGGAGACATGGTTTAGCGTCAGGAAGAGTTTTGACATCTTCCTGCCGTTTGTAAAAATAGGCGGGTCAGTGGAGGGGGGCATATTTATTGATGAGAATAATAATGGCGCGGCTGATAAAGATGAAGAAGGTATTGGAAATATAGCGCTGGTCATCGATAAGAATAAAAGATCTACTGATAAGAAAGGCAGATTTAGGTTTCCGTCCATTGTGCCGGGAGAGCACGAGCTGGAGATAGATATTTCTTCTATTCCTGTGGGCCTGGCGCCGAGCATAAAGTTACCTTATAAGTTAGATGTGCCTAAAGGCAGGCTTAGCGGGATATCTATACCTCTTGTCAGGGTATGCAAGGTCAGGGGCAGGGTGTTTGAAGATAAAAATAAAAATGTTACAATGGACGAGGAGGAAAAAGGACTTTCTCTTGTAAGGGCGCTGCTGATAAAAGACGGGGAGATAAACAGAGATACATTTTCAGATATTGACGGCAAGTATGGGTTTGCCGGTATCCTTCCGGGTAAATACCATATCAGCATAGACGAGGAATGGCTGCCTTACAGACACAGGCTTACTACTGTGGCAACGTATGCGGTAGAACTGAAACCGGGGCAGGAGATATTTGAGATGAATTTTGGCGCTATTGAAAAAGAGAAAAAGATAATCAAGACATATACTGCGCCAAAGGTAGAGGTAGTCTATGCTGAAAAGGAGACGCCCCAGAAAAAACAGCGCAGTTATTTGATTTTCATAATACTTATGGCTATATTTACTTTCTTGTTGATTTTATATGCGCGGAGAAAACATTAATAGGAGGTTTGCGATGGAAGCTAGATCTGTAAAATTAGAATCTGCAGAGCAATATCAGAGGTTGTTGGATAAAAACTCAGGCACTGCCGGGATTAAGGCCGGCCATGTGATATTGCAGCCAGGCGAGAGCGTAGGAGCGCATACAACAGGCGAGCGAGAGGAGGTGATAGTTGTTTTAAAAGGCAATGGCGAGGCAAAAGCAGGCAAGGATAGTATTTTCAGGCTCGGAAACGACGCAGTTTTGTATATCCCTCCGAAGACGGATCACGACGTGAAAAATAATGGAGATGGAGAGTTAGAATATATTTTTGTGACTACTGATGTTTTTCATTGAAAAAAATAAGTTTTGTGATATAATTTTTCTAAGGATTTAAAAGAAACCACAGAGGACACAGAGTAATAAATAAATTTTCTCTGTGCCTTCAAAAAGATAGATTTCTTACTGCTGGCTTATCTGAAAGCCATGGACAGAAAAGTAAGACTTCCGATTAATTTTATGAGAACACAGAGGATTTTATTATAAAAAATCTCTGTGTTCTCTGTGGTATCTTTTTTGACAGTATCTTAAAAAGGAGGGGAATATGAGAGATCTCAAGTTGTTAGCTATTTTGTTTCTCATTTTATTTCTGGCAGTACCGGTTTTTGCTCAGGATGCGGTAGAGGATGCAGTAGTAGCCGGAGAAGATATTACATTGATCGATGAAGCAGACGAAGGCGTGATTACAGGAGATGTCGTATCTATTGACGCAGGTACGGGCGTGATAAGCGTGAAGACAGATGACGGCGTTACAAGAGAATTTTCTGTAGTGGATGGCGAAACGATTCTATGGAGAGGCATTGAAGACATAGAACTTTCTGATGTAAAGACAGGCGAAGAGGCAGAGGTCGGTTATTATACTGATGAGAGTGGAAAACTTATTGCGAGTTGGGTAGATGTTCTGGTCGAGGAAGAAGCAGCTCCACTGGAAGTAGAATTGGGCGGCGAGGAAGAAACAGTTATAGAGGAATAAGATATGAACAATAACGCTCAGCAGCAGGCAGCTGCGCAGCAGCCAGCGCAGGCAGTCCAGCATGGAACAATAAGTCCAGCCAAGATGGTGCCGACAAAGATATTTTTTACAAAGGGCGTGGGCACTCACAGGGAAGAGCTTCGTTCATACGAGCTCGCACTTAGAGACGCAGGCATTGAGAAATGCAATATCGTGCAGGTCTCAAGCATCTTCCCTCCAGGATGTAAGATCATTTCACGAAATGAGGGCATGAAGGAGCTGGTGCCGGGCCTCATAACGTATTGCGTGCTGGCGCGCTGCAGTTCTAATGAGTCCAGGAGGCTCATAGCCGCGTCTGTGGGAAGCGCGATTCCAGCAGGCGATAGCGCGTATGGATATTTAAGCGAACACCATGCATATGGCCAGACAGATGAAACTGCAGGCGATTATGCGGAGGAGCTTGCGGCCAGGATGCTTTCATCTACGCTTGGACTGTCAGATTTTGATGATTCCAAAAATTGGGATGAGGTAAAAGAAGAGTATAAGATCAGCGATAAGATAGTCAAGACAGGCAATATAACCCAATCCACGATAGTAGATCCCGCAGGCAACTGGTCAACTGTAGTAGCAGCAGCTGTATTTTTATTTTAATGAGCACGTGACTTATGGAACGAGCGAAGTGAGTGAACATAAGTCACTGTGCGAATTAACCCGCCGTAGCATATCTTCTGTGAAGTTTCTTCTATGGCGAAGGCGGGTGATTCCCCCACCCTTTATGAAAATCATGAGACATTTCTTTACATATATTTTTTTTATAATAACTATTTCCGCTTGCAGCCAGCCTGGATTATTTAAAGAAACTAGAATATTAATGGACACCTTCTGCGAGATCTCATGCTATTCGCAGGATAAAATTGCTATAAAAATGGCTTTCGAAGAAATAGAGCGCATAGAAAGGCTTTGCAGTAAGTTTGATGAAAAAAGCGAGCTCTCAAAAGTAAATACATTGGCAGGACAGGAAGAAGTAGTTATAAGCGAAGAACTACTTGAACTTATAAGCCGCTCTATTTATTATAGTAATTTAACACAAGGCGCTTTTGATGTAACTAAGCAAGGTAAATACAAGAGCATAGCGCTGGATAAAGATAAATCATCCATACGCTTCGTAGATAGTGATATAAAAATAGATTTAGGCGGCATAGCAAAGGGTTATGCAGTTGATAGGGCCGTTCAGGTTTTACGTAACCATGACATTGAAAATGCGCTTGTAAATCTTGGCGGCAATATGTTCGCGCTTGGATCCCCTGCTGGTAGAAAAGCCTGGCGCATAGGCATACGGGATCCAGGAGATAAAAGCAAGATTATACATAAGCTGAATATTAAAGATAAAGCTGTCTCCACATCAGCCAACTACGAAAGGCCCTCACATATAATCAATCCCATCACTGGAAACCCTGCCAAAGACATAGGCAGCGTAACCATCGTAGCCCCTTCAGCAGAACAAGCAGACGCCCTCTCTACAGCAGTTTTCATAACAGGCAAAGACCTATGCCTTAATGATGTCGAAGTTTACATCTATCGCTAACTTTACATTTAAAGTCACTTGTGTCCAAATTAGCGATTGAGTCTCGACGGAAAAGATATTTTGACATTCGATTCTGCAAA
>JAHIRR010000172.1 GCA_018818505.1 Candidatus Omnitrophota bacterium
GATATTGGACGCGAACACGCCTTTTTCAGAGATCTGATTTTTCCTGATATAGCCGAGTTCTTTCAGGATATTTACCTTTGCGCGCAATAGATCTATGGCCCTTTGCTTGAACTTTTGCTTTGCCTGGAAGCAGTGGAAGGAAAGAGGATATATATCATAAAGTTTTTCCCCGTATTTGTCGTATAGGTTAAGGATAGTACCATATGACGCGTTAAATCTGGAGAAGACCTTTTCAGGAGCGCCATAGATCACTTTCTGCAGTTCAGGGAATGATGTGTAATTTGGATTCACGCGGCTATACACGAATCCTTCTGTATCTATGCCGCGCCTGCCAGCCCTGCCAGCCATCTGAAAAAAGTCGCGTGTCTTAAGTGTCCCAAAGGCTTTACCATAGAATTTTCTTAGTTCATCAAAGATTACAGTTCTCGCAGGCATATTGATCCCGAGCGCAAAGGTTTCTGTGGTGAAGATTATCTTTAGGAGCCTTGATGTAAAAAGCCGCTCAATGACCTCCTTTAAAGTGGGGAGCATACCGGCATGATGATAGGCTATGCCTTTTTCAATTAGAGGAAGCATGAGCTGAGCGCTTTTATCGTTCGCGATCTCGAATCTTTCGCATAGTTTATTATAAAAAGCTATTATCCTGGTTTTTTCTTCGTGGTTTAAAAAATCAAAATTTGTCATCTCATTCGCAAGAGATTCACACCTGCGCCTGCCAAAGGCAAAATATATGCAGGGTAATTTATCGTTTTCGTAAAGATGTTTTATGAGCGAGGTAGGCCTGTTTGGTTTGAAATGCCTATGCCCAAAATGCGCTCTTCTGTGGCCATAGCCATGCTCGCCCCTTTTGTATCCTATGGCCCTCACTTTATGGATATTATCAACTATTTGGCCCTGTATCTGGTAGAAAAAATGAAGCGGTACTGGCCGGGTATTTTCCTTTACTACCTTTATAGGCAGCTTGTGTATGGATTTGAGCCACAAGGCAAGTTCATCTATGTTCGGTATGGTAGCTGAGAGCGCGAGCATTTTCATGTGCTGCGGCAGGAAGATCAAGGATTCCTCCCACACGCTCCCGCGCTGGTAATCGTCCAGGTAATGCACTTCGTCAAATATGATCCAGGAGTAATCGCCTACATTAGACCCTTCTTCAAGCACTTTGTTGCGGAATATCTCTGTGGTCATGATAAGGACGGGTGCGTTGGGATTGATAGACACGTCGCCTGTGAGTATGCCTGTTTTATCAGGGAAGGTCTCTTGAAAGTCGCGGAATTTCTGGTTAGACAGGGCCTTTATGGGAGCGGTGTATATTACCTTTGTACCTTTTTTAAGGCAGTCCAGTATGATATATTCAGCAATCACGGTCTTTCCAGCCCCTGTCGGCGCAGACACTATAACCGAATTCCCATCTTTGATATAATCAATCGCCCTCTTCTGAAACGCATCGTAAATCATGATAGTATTGTACCTTATAAAGACAGTAAAGTATAGTTGTTGCTGGTTGAGCTCACAGGCTGGGGCCATTCGGCACTGAAGAGATTTTAGCGGTCCGCTACGGTTTACAGCTTGCAAATTTGACGGAATTCCCTCACCCCTACGGGGTTCGGTCAGTTCCGTCATTTGCTCGCCCCGTTTCAAATTCTTGAATATAGTCAAATAATCTATGAGAATTGTACGCAATTAGTTACAAATAGTAAATTGAGCGTCGATTAGAATTTGGAACGGGGCTCGCTGTAAATCCTTGCGGACATTTGCTAAAATCTTCCTAATGTGCCTCAGACGAAAAAAAGCCCCGATGCTTGGCATCGGGGCTTGACTGCAAGGCTGATCAAAGGTTCCTAAAAATATTCCTCAACTTTACTTTTAGCGATATACCCTGTTTTACATGTGAAAACCTGCCTCTAAATTTCTCAAGTAACGGAAAAGGATTGATGCAGCGACCTCTTTTTTCAAGTTCCTGAGGCAAGCATAGTACATTGGTAGATAAATTGTTTGGCATGCGAGATTCCTTAGCAATTTTCAATAAGTCTGTTTTTCCATTGGGAAGATATATAGCTTGGAGATGTAAATGGTGCCTCCTCCTCCCCCTACCTAATGGAAGATAAGAAACAACAGGGAATTTACCAACTGAACCAAGTGTATGGTTTGTTGTAGTTTTAATATTACTTTTGTTGTTAAATACTTCTTGCGTTCCAGAAGTTAGAATACCTGTATTCTTCACACTATTTTTATCCAAATGTATATATACCCATAGAATTTTTGAAGAGTCCGAATATACGTAAACATCAACAAGATTCTCTAGCATATTCTTTACTTTTTTCTTTACTCTTTTGATAAATCCATATGAGACTGTGTCAGTAAATACTACTATTCCATCTTCTACAGGGAAGACCTGTGTAGCTATAGGAGCATGAATATCTATTCCTTCATGAAGATGCGCTATCGTTGGTAGTTTTTCATTATAAAGTGTTCCAAGGAACACGTCTGGCTTGCTCATGTCAAGTGGCCATTTACAACGTAAATTTCTGTTTACCGGATTTATGTGTTTAGTCAAATCTTTCTTAGACGTTGCGAAATCAGCCTTTGTCTGTTTACTCATTTCTGTATGCATAGATTTCAAAGTTGATTTCTTACCTATAGGAATTCTTAAGGAATGCGCTGGATAGCAAGGATAAACGGCACCCATAAGCAACAATGGAGTGCTTACTAGTAATATAGCAATCTTAAAATTATATTCTTTTCCAATCCTCATAATAAGCCACTAAAAAAACAATCTCTGCATCAATTAAGACTATAAATAGTCTACTATTTTCAGTATACTATATAAAATCGTCAATATCAAGCGCATTTTAGTGCTACGCGTAATTTCTGTTGTAAGCTAATAGCGATGTATATATAATATAGATAGCTTAATTTGACCCCATTCCAAATTCTGAGTGGTGCGCGGTTTATTTTTTGAAACTACCTGCGTGCAATTCTGATGGATTGTTTGGTGATATTTAAGAATTTGGAACGGGGTTTAATTCGCACAGCAACTTACGTTCACTCGCCTCGCTTCGCGGGCGAAGCGGGCTTTGTTCCGTAAGTTGCGTGCTCATTGAAGGAGGCCGCATGAATCTTTTTCTGTTTATTATAGTACTTATCGTATCGTTTATCATAGTGAGAATTGGGGCTGTGGCGTTTCAGCTTACAGGGCTTGAATGGTCGCTCGCCAAGTTTCAGGCGCTTTCGTGTTTTACTGGCACAGGTTTTACTACTAGAGAGTCAGAGCTTGTAGTATCAAATCCACAGCGCAGAAAGATTGCGTCTATCCTGATCGTGCTTGGCCATGCAGGGTTTGTCACGATGATAGCCGCATTTGCCAATACCCTGAGGACGAGCATAGCCATTCCGCATTCCATGATCCCTATTTTAGACAATTATGTACCTGCCTGGCTTTTGCCATGGACCAATTTAGTAATAATCGCGCTGACCATTTATGTTATCTATAAACTTTTTACCAATGCCAAAATCGCAAATAAGTTTACTGATATCCTGCGGGCTAACATAGTCAAAAGGGACATTATTAAACCTGTTACTGTGAGTGAACTTGCTATTGCTACAGGCGGGTATGGTGTTTCTCAGATCCAGGTATGCAAAGATAGCCCTCTTTTAGACAGGAGGCTTTCTGAGTCAGATCTGAGAAGGCACGATATAACAGTCCTGGCAATAGAAAGGAAGGGCGTGACAATACCCAATCCTTCAGCAAATGAAAAGATCTTTTTTGATGATAAGCTAATATGTTTTGGCAAGTTAGGCAATATAATGAAAAATGTCTGCAAGGTGGATATATAGGTGTTATATTTTGTCTTTACTATAGATGGCGACTGGAAAGAATATTTTGAGCTTAAATTAAAAGACGAAGAAAGACTGCCCAAAGAAGGCGTTTTGTTGGATCTAGTCCAGCGCGAAATAGATTTGGCGGATAAGGTCCTTAAAGGCCGCTTCATACATTTTATCCACACTTCACCCCTGGCGCGTGATTTTTTTCTTGAGAAGAATTTTAGAAAACTCTGGAAAGATGTCCTTAAAAATAATGGAGATGCGGGTCTACACTGTCACGAAGATTATTATTATCAGGATGCATCCAGAATGAAAAAGACAATTTCGGCGGGAGTTAGTCTTTTTAAAAAATCTGGCTTGGATGTAAAATGCTACAGGGGCGGATTCCTTGGTTTTTCAAAGGACATGGTAAGGATTTTAGAGGGGAATAAAATCCATTTCGATTTTTCATGCGAGCCTGGCAGGTTTTTAAAGCACGAAGATACTTTAATAGCAGACTGGAGGGGCGCGCCTGAGCACCAGTATAGGATGAGCTATGACAATCATTGCCAGAGCGGCGATTCTAAAGTCTGGGAGATACCTTTAGGCACATCACAGGGAAAATCCCTTTATTTTGAAAAGTCCAGCATAGAAGATATTGAAAAAATTGCACTTGATTTGAAAGAGCAATCCATAGAAAATAAGATTGATATAGTGGCCTCAGTATTAAGCCATACATATGAATTTGAATCTGTGGAGAGAATAAAAAATATTGAGAAGAATTTGACAGCGTTAAAAAAATATGGCACTTTTATAAATCTGAAGGAATTGGAGAAATATCTATGGAAAAATGGCAGAGGATCCTTTCCAACACCATAACTGATGTTGAGACGCTCAGTAAATATGTAAAGATAGATAAAAGAAGGGTAAAGAGAGTCAGTAAAAAATATGCCCTTGGAATCAATCCGTATTACCTTAGCCTTATCAGAAAGCATGGCGGTCCGATCTGGAAACAGTGTATTCCTGATACAATAGAGATTATTCAGAAGCTGGGTAAAAAAGATCCCCTTATGGAAGAAAGGTACACGCCCTTTGAGGGCCTGGTCCATAGATACAGGGATCGCGTGCTTGTTGTAGTATCAAATATGTGCGCAGGGTATTGTCGTTTCTGTACTAGAAAGAGAAAAATAGGCCTAAAGGATAAGGTTGCAAGAAAAGAGGATTTTAAAAAGACATGGTCTTATATAAAAAGGCGTAAATACATAAGAGATGTTATCATATCAGGAGGCGATCCGCTTCTTATTCCAGATGATATGATAGAATATTACCTGAAGGAACTTAAAAAGATAAAACATGTAGAGATTATAAGAATAGACAGCCGTACGCCCTGTGTATTGCCACAGAGGATAACTCCCAAATTGTGCAACATATTTAAAAAATACCATCCTGTTTATTTTAATACGCATTTCAACCATTATTATGAGATAACAAAGGAGAGTCGAAAGGCATGCAATATGCTGGCTGATGCCGGAGTAATTATGGGGAATCAGACAGTACTTATGCATGGAGTTAATGACGATTCAAAGACATTAAAGAAGCTTTTCGAAGAGCTTCTGAAAATAAGGGTAAGGCCCTATTATCTTTATCTACCTGACGCGGTTAGGGGTACGTATCATTTTCGTGTCAGTATACGCAGGGCCAGAAAGATCATGCGAGGATTAATAGGCCATACCTCTGGTTTAGCAATTCCCCATCTTATACTTGATTTAAAACATGGAGGAGGAAAGACGCCCCTTCTTCCGAAATATATCATCAAACATACAGGCAAGAGATATGTATTTAAAAATTTTGAAGGCAAAAAATTCTTTTACGCGGATGTGGAGTAACTTGCGGAGGCTACAATCGGAAGGTTACATGAGGTTACAAGAAGTTACAGAAGGTTACAGGAGGTTACGAAAGAGCGAAGATTCCAATGCTTTTAGTGTAACCTCATGTAACATCCTGTAACCTCTTGTAACTTTGAATGGTAACTTTGGATGTGATAATTTATGGATATAGGAATAGCAGCTGAAAATAGGCCTGATGAAAAAAGAGTGATCTTAAGGCCGGATGAGTTAAAGGAGATTGCATCCAGCCATGATGTATTTGTAGAAAAAGGCGCAGGAAAGGGTATTGGGATTAAAGATGAGGATTATCAAAAAGCAGGAGCTAAGATAGCCGATGCTAAAAAAGTCTATGCCTGCTCATTAGTCGTGCGGCTTAAAGAGCCAAAGGAAGAAGAGTTTAAATTAATGAAACCCGGCTCAGCTGTAATGAGTATGCTTCATTTGGCAGGCGGTCCCAGTCTGCGAGAGCTTTTCAAGAAATACAAAATAATAGCTATTGCTATGGAAGAAATCAGGGATGAGTTTGGAAAACGCAAAATTGAGGCATTGCACCAAACAGGTTGTCTTGCTATGGACAAGGGTTTTGAGCTTTGGGGCGGCGATCCTTCCAGATGCAGTGTCAAGATCATGGGCTATGGCAATCTTGCATTTGGCGCGATCCAGTGCGCTGCCAGAAGATTTGCCAAAGTCGAGATCTTGAATAAAAAAGATTTTAAAGAGATGCAGAAGCATATTCCTGGCACAGACATTTTAGTCAATGCAATAAACTGGCCAATGGAGAAGCGGGGCAAGGAACTCCTGGTTACTCGCGATATGCTGAAGCTTTTTAAAAAAGGCGCTCTAATATTGGATCTTATCTCCAATCCCCCAGGCCAATCGCCTATAGAAACCATCCGTCCTACCTATTTGGACAATATCTCTTACGAGGTAGATGGCGTGATCCATGCCTCTTGCTGGGGCTGGCCAGGCCTTGATCCCGCAGGCATTTCCCGCAGATACAGCATGCAGGCCGC
>JAHIRR010000173.1 GCA_018818505.1 Candidatus Omnitrophota bacterium
CAGATCAATCCCTTTTTTGATACACTTAGATTTATAAAGTTTATCATCTATGAATCCCTGTGGAGACGCCTTTAAGTTCGAGATGTTACATGACGTTACAAGAAGTTACAGGAGGTTGCAGGAAGTTACAAAAGTATGGATGGCAATGCTTTTAAAGTAACTTCATGTAACATCTTGTAACATCCTGTAACCTCTTGTAACTTTGGATGATAACTTAGAGTACAATAATTTATATGCAAGAGACAGTAGTCAACTTCTTATATTCATTTGGATTATCTCCAAAAGTAACGATCTTATTGTTAAGCACCTTGCCTGTTACCGAGCTAAGGGCATCTGTGCCTATAGGCATTCTACTGCTGAAACAGAGAGTTTGGTCAGTATTTTTTTATGCAGTGATCGGTAACCTCCTGCCAATAGCGCCTGTTTATTTTTTATTCGACCCGATCTCCAAAAGGCTTTCACGGACCAAATACATGCGCACATTCTTTGAGTGGCTTTTTGCAAGAGCAAAAAAGAAATCAGGACTTATAGAAAAATACGAGGCGCTGGGGCTTATGCTGTTCGTAGGCATCCCATTCCCGGGCACAGGCGTGTGGACAGGCTGCCTCATAGCATCACTCTTGCGAATGCGCTTTGTACCGACCTTTATAGCCGCAGCTCTAGGAGTCCTGATAGCAGCGACAGCAGTTACAATACTGACCTTAATCGGCAAATCTGCCTTCTAAAGTAGACAAAACAGTCAGTGACTGTTTTGTCTACTTTTCGAGGAGTACGGTATGATACACATATATACAGGTAATGGAAAAGGCAAGACCACCTCGGCATTTGGCCTGGCGATGAGGGCGAGCGGCCAGGGGTTGAAGGTGTGTATCTTTCAATTTTTTAAGCCTGCGAAACTGGTTTGCGGAGAAGATGTTTCAGTTAAGCAATTGAAGAATATAAAGGTTGTGAAGTGCGAGGCGTGTCATCCTTTATTTCAGGGACAAGCAACAAGCAACAAGGGACAAGGGAAGGCGAAGAAAGCCATTGAAAAAATGATCAAAGATGTAGAACAGGCAATGCTTAGCAAAAGATATGGCATGGTGGTATTAGATGAAGTTATAAACGTTATAGATCAGGAGTTTTTCAGTAAGGAAAAATTCCTCAACCTATTAAAAACCGCACCGCAAAGGCTTGAACTGGTACTTACAGGCAGAGGCGATATTTCTGATATAGAAGAATATGCGGATTATGTGACTATAATGATAGATAAAAAACACCCTTTCAGATCCAAGGTCGGAGCGAGGAAAGGAATAGAGTATTGAAAAAGATAATATTTTTGGCCCTATTTTTATTGAGTGTTTCAACAGCCAAAGCCGGGGAGTATCGCATAATTTCTCTCGCGCCGAATACTACTGAGATATTGTTTAGCCTCGGACTTGGTGGATCTATAGTAGGCGTGGATGAATATTCGGATTATCCGAGAGAGGCTCGGGATATCAAGCGAGTCGGGAATTTTAATAGACCAAATGTAGAAAAGATACTTCTATTAAGGCCAGAGCATATCCTGGTTAATGCTGATCTTGACGCTGATTTAATGGATTATTTAAAAGCAAGAGGCGCAAAGGTCATAAAGGTATCACCTAAAAGCGTGGATGAGCTATACAGAAAGATGTTGGCGCTGGGCAGGATTTTTAACAGGGAAAATAGGGCCAGCTTTATCATAGAAGATATCAAGAGACGTATAAAAGAATTGCCGGTAAAAAGAGGCGCGGGCAGGCCTAAGGTCTTTGTGCAGCTATTCCATGACCCGCTTGTTACTGGCTCCTCGTTTATAGGAGATGTTGTGAGGCTGGCAGGCGGCAATAATATAGCTCAGGATATAAAGGATGACAATGGCCTTTTTAGCCCAGAGGTTTTATTGTACAGAGACCCGGATATTATCGTAAAGGCAGGTTTTTCAAAAGACTCGGATTTAAATCCAGATATCCTCTTAAGGCCAGGGCCGAGAATCATATTAGCCATCGAGGAATTACATAAGATATTCTATGAACAGAATTAAGCCGGCAACTTATATACTATTTTCGCTTTTATTTATCATCGCCCTGGTCATTTTATGCATGTTAATAGGCCCTGTCAGGATAGCCGTGGATGAGATATTTCTGCAAAAGTATTCTGATATTATGAGATTGAGGCTATTTAGGGTTATTCTGGCTATTGCGGCTGGCGCAGGGCTTAGCCTTTCAGGTGTGATTCTGCAAGGCGTATTGAGAAATCCGTTATCAGAACCCTATGTCTTAGGTGTATCTTCTGGTTCTGGCCTGGGAGCGGTTATAGGGCTATTATTCTTTTCGCATGTGGCAGCTGCTTCACATTGCCTGGCCTTTTTAGGGGGCATCTTGACCATAATAATTGTCTATAATATTGCAAGGTCAGGCAATAGGCTATCTACTGAAAATATGATCATCTCTGGAATATTAGTAAGCGCGCTATTCTCAAGCCTTCTAATGTTTTTTGTCTCGATTTCCAGCAGCGCAAAGGTCCATTCTGTTATGTGGTGGCTTTTGGGGAATCTACAGGTATATAAAGGTATACATGTAGGCATTGTTTCTAGCGCAGTGGTCATGGGGTTGTTATTAGCAGCGCTATTTGCAAAGGAATTAAACGCCCTGTCATTAGGAGAAGAAGACGCAATGCATCTTGGCGTGGATATCAATAAGGTAAAAAAGCTACTGCTGGTTATTTCTGCATTGGTCACAAGTATTGTGGTTTCCATGTGCGGCATTATAGGATTTGTAGGGCTTATGGTGCCACATATAACAAGGAGGTTAGTAGGGCCTGATCACAGGGCACTTATACCTGCCTCTGTTTTAACAGGCGCAGCGTTTCTTTTAGTGTGCGATCTTTTTTCAAGGACTGTGATGGCGCCTGCAGAGATTCCGGTAGGAGTTGTTACTGCGTTCATAGGAGTGCCGTTTTTTATGTTTATTTTAAGAAAGTCGCGAAAGGCATATTTTAACTAAACGCGAATAAACGCGAATCTAACGCTGATATTCGCGAATATTCGTCCCTCGACTTCGCTCGGGACTTAAGAATCCTGAGCTTGTCGAAGGATTCGCGTTGGATTTGCGAGAATTCGCGTTAAAAATAATGTTATATTTTCTGGATGTTGTAAGTGGTTATGGGAGTACTGAGGTCTTGAAGGATGTGACGTTCAGCGTTGATCCTGGTGATTTTATCGGTATAATCGGTCCGAATGGCTCAGGCAAATCAACACTTTTACGCACTGCTACAAAGGTGTTAAAACCCTTTAAGGGTGAGATCTATCTGCAAAAGAAGAGGCTGAAGGAGATACCTTTAAAAGAGATAGCAAAGCTAATAGCAGTAGTGCCGCAGGATGCGCTATTTATGTTTCCATTCAAGGTGCTGGATGTGGTCTTGATGGGTCGCATACCTTATTTGAGCAGATTGGGATTTGAATCTCAGGATGATCTGAGGATCGCATTCAGGGCATTAGAAGAAGTAGATGCTATACATCTGAGGGATAGATTTATAGATGAGTTAAGTGGCGGCGAGCGTCAGAGAGTTGTCATAGCAAAGGCACTCGCGCAAAAGCCAAAGATTTTATTTTTAGACGAGCCAACCACGCACCTTGACATAAGTCATCAGATAGAGACATTTTCGCTATTAAAGAGGTTGAACAAAGAATCAAAGTTGACAGTGGTAGCGATATTGCATGATCTAAATCTCGCTTCGCTTTATTGCGATAGATTGATCTTGTTAAGCGGGGGCCAGATAAAAAAACAAGGTACGCCAGGCGAGGTCCTGGATTACAAGACAATAGAAGAGGTCTATAAGACCCAGGTAATTGTCAAAGAAAATCCTTTGACTTCCCGACCGTATGTGTTTTTGGTGAGAAGGTAAAAAGCCAAGGCTGGACCTCGGCTTTTTTATCAAGGCCGAACCTCGGCTTTCGAAAAAGCCGAGGTTCGGCCTTGGCTTTTTTTGGCCTTGACAATGGTCGATTTTTAGGGTATAAAAGATTTACAATCGAATATTTTACATTATGTTGTCTAAGGGAAGCTGGTGAGAGTCCAGCGCAGCCCCGCTGCTGTAATGGGAGCGAAATTTGCAATA
>JAHIRR010000174.1 GCA_018818505.1 Candidatus Omnitrophota bacterium
AAGCTTTCTTTTAAGATTCATTGTCTATAAGTGTATCATATCCCTATCAAAGGTTCAACCTTGCCCTATAAAGTGAGGGGTGTTATAATATATAAACCTATGCGGAGAGTTAGTGTGAAAGAGATGCAGGAGATGGATCGCAAGGCAATAGAGGAGATGGCAATACCTTCTATTATGCTCATGGAAAATGCGGGGCAGAGAGTGGCAGAACAGGTCTCTGCGAAAAAGATTGCAATCTTCTGCGGCACAGGCAATAATGGAGGTGATGGTTTTGTAGCCGCGAGGCATTTGGTTGATAAGGGAGCAGAGGTTAAGGTCTATATAATAGGTAAAAAATCCGACATAAAGAATGATCCAAAGATAAATCTGGATAAGCTAGAGCTAGATGTAGAAGAGATGGTGTCGAGGCCGAACCTCGAACATCAAATGTTCGAGGTTCGGCCTCAGTTACTTATAGATGCTATATTTGGGATAGGACTTAAGGGCGAAGTCAGAGAGCCAGCTAGATCGATTATCGCAGATTTGAACAAGAACAATATACCAATTCTTTCAGTGGATGTTCCGTCAGGCTTGGACGCAGATACTGGTAAAGTATTAGGTGTAGCAATAAAGGCAACTAAGACCGTGACAATGCAGTTTGCAAAAAATGGATTTTATATTAATAAGGGTCCAGAGCATGTTGGCGAAGTTATAGTGGCAGATATTGGCATACCGGGGGACATATGTGCGGGATAGTGGGGTATATAGGTAAGAAGGACGCGTTGCCGATTCTTATAGATGGGCTGAAGCAGCTTGAGTATCGTGGGTATGATTCTGCAGGCGTGGCTGTGGTAGATGACAAAATTAAGATAGCGAAGCGCTCAGGCAAGATAAAAGATTTAATCGTTGCTATAAAAGACAGAGATGATTTAGATGGGAGCAATTTGGGTATAGGCCAAGTGAGATGGGCAACCCATGGAGCGCCAACTAATATTAATGCGCATCCTCATACAGACTGTACTGGAGATATTGCAGTGGTCCACAACGGCATAATAGAGAATTTTCACGAGTTAAAAGAGACACTTATTAGAGAAGGTCACAGGTTTAAGTCAGAGACAGATAGTGAAGTGATAGCGCACTTAATAGAAGAATACTATAGAGGAGATTTAGAAAAAGCAGTATTAAAGGCAGTTAAATATTTAAAGGGTTCTTTTGCTCTGGGAGTCGTCTGTAGCAATGAGCCGGATAAGTTAATTGGAGCAAGAAGGGAAAGCCCGCTTATTGTAGGTGTAGGCAGGGGAGAGAATTTTATTGCCTCAGATGTGCCAGCAATACTAAAGCATACGAAAAGGGTCATATATATTGACGATGGCGAGATAGTAAGTCTATCAAAGAAGAGCATTAAGATCTTAGACGCAAGCGGAAAGAAGAAGAGAAAAACTATTGATACGATTAAGTGGAGCGTCTCAAGCGCTCAGAAATCAGGCTTCCCTCACTTCATGTTAAAAGAGATACATGAGCAGCCAAAGGTCTTAAAGCAGATAATATCTTCGCGAATAAAGGGTGCTAGCGAGATAGTGCTTGATGGGCTCAATCTTTCAGACAAAGACATAAAAAAGATCTCAAATATTATAATCCTTGCCTGCGGCACTGCATATCACGCAGGCATGGTTGGAAAATACTTAATAGAAAGATTCACTAAGATCCCAGTAACAGTTGATCTATCTTCTGAGTTCAGGTATAGACGATCTATCGTAGATAAGAATACACTCGTTGTAGCCATAAGTCAGTCTGGTGAGACAGCGGATACATTGGCTGCTGTCAAAGAGGCAAAAAAGAAAGACGCAAAGATTTTATCTATATGCAATGTTGTAGGCTCAAGCCTTACCAGGGTGTCAGACGGTGTTCTTTATACTTATGCAGGACCAGAAATAGGTGTTGCATCCACAAAGGCATACACAGCACAGCTTGCAATACTATATCTACTCTCGTTTTATTTAGCTGAGAAAAGGGATCTACTAAGAAAAAGGGTTAAGAGATTTTTAATAAAGGAATTCAAGGCGCTGCCAAAGATATTAGGAAAGGTTCTAGAGAATAAGAACTATATAAAGAAGCTTGCAGGAAAACACCTGCATTATGGTTCGTTCTTATATCTTGGCAGAAATCTAAACTTCCCAACCGCACTCGAAGGCGCATTAAAGCTAAAGGAGATTTCCTATATCCCAGCAGAAGGCTATGCAGCAGGAGAGATGAAGCACGGGCCAATTGCATTGATAGATGAATACCGCGCTGTGGTCTGCATCGCTCCGGATTCAATCATATACGAAAAGATGGTTTCTAATATACAGGAGATCTGCGCAAGAAAAGGCAAGGTAATCATAGTGGCCACTGAGGGAGATAATGAGATAAAGCGATTAACAAAAGAGGTTATATACGTACCTAAGACAGATGAGCTGTTTTCACCCATAGTCACAGTCCTACCATTACAGCTTTTAGCATATTACATTGCAGTTAAGAGAGGCTGTGACGTTGACCAGCCAAGGAATCTCGCCAAGAGCGTTACAGTTGAATAATCGCGGAACTTACGCGGAACGTAACGCGGAACCAACGCGGAAAAAATTATGCCGGGTACACTTTACATAGTAGCGACTCCCATAGGTAATCTCAAGGACATAACTTTACGGGCAATAGAGACTCTTAAAGAAGTGGATCTGATTGCGTGCGAGGATACAAGGCATACAAAAAAACTGCTCTCTCATTATAGCATTGAAAAGCCCACCACGAGTTACTTCGAGCACAATCAGGTTAAGAAAGGCGAGTATCTTGTAAGACTACTCAAAGAGGGAAAGAACATTGCCCTTGTCTCTGACAGCGGCACACCTGGGATAAGTGATCCAGGGTATAAGATTATAAGGTTAGCCATAGATAATGATATACCTATAATAGTAATCCCTGGGCCATGCGCGCTTGTAGTAGCCCTGGTCTCATCAGGCATGCCTACGGATAGTTTCGTATTCCAGGGATTTCTCTCAAATAAGAAGGCAAGACGCAGAAAACAGCTAGGCGCCTTAAAAAATGAGGCCAGGACCATTATCCTCTATGAATCCCCACACAGGGTTTTAAAGTGTTTAGAGGATATATTGGATATATTAGGGGATAGGGAGATTGCTATAGCCAGGGAGCTGACAAAGGTATTCGAAGAAACCCTTCGCCTAAAAACCTCCAGTACCATCCAGCATTTCACAAAAAATCCGCCCCGCGGAGAATTTGTCTTAATTATCAAAGGGAAAATCTCTTGACAATTCTCGTCAGA
>JAHIRR010000175.1 GCA_018818505.1 Candidatus Omnitrophota bacterium
CTAAAACCATACACGGCGCCATTTATCATGCTCTGACGGGTATCCTTTCCTAAAACGCCTTTTGGTTTTTCCAGCTTCACCTTTGGTAAAAGCATTGCCTTACTAGAAAGCGCCTCAAGCGAGATCTCAACACCAGGCACAATCACGCCTCCAAGGTACTCCTTTTTTTTATTTACAACATCTATAGTAATAGCTGTGCCAAAATCTACTATAATACAGCCCCCGCCATACAGCTCGTAAGCCGCGCGAGCGTTCACTAATCTGTCCTGGCCTACTTGTTTAGGCCTTTTGTAGAGATTTTTAATCCCACTGTCGACATCCCTGCCTACGACCATGATCTTTCTGTTTAGCGCCCGTTCGACATTCTTGAGTACCTGCGGCACAACGCTTACAATAATGACCTTTTTGATGTCTTTGCCTAATCTCCTTTGATATGTCGGCCTTAAATTCCTGGCATTGCTCGGGATCCTGAAGCTCTTCTTCAAAACCTTGCCGTCAAATATACCATTATTAATACTAGTATTCCCTATATCAATCGCTAATAGCATAATTATCTCCTTAACTTTACACTTTAAGGTATTACCTTAAGTGTAAAGTTAGCGTAACATCACTACATCGCCGGCGAGGACGCGTTCGTTAAAACCAGAATCCAGTCGCAATATAAGGGCTCCGTCCTTATCCACATCTATGGCCTGGCCTGATATAAGCCTATTATGATAATTTATCTGGACGCGCCTGTCAAGCACTGCGGATAACTTTTTATATTCAGACAAAATGTCGCCTATCTCACCTTTATTGAATACTTTATAGTACCTATCAAGATTGACTAAAACTGCCTTAACGAATTCCAACCTCGAAACATGGCAATGCCTTTCTTCTGCAATAGATGTAGAGCCATCAGGCAATAGTTCTTTCTTTGTATTTATATTAATGCCGATCCCAGCTATAACAAAATTGACCTTATCTGTCTCGCCATTCAATTCCGTCAATATGCCGCATACCTTAAGGCCATTTATAAGAATATCGTTAGGCCACTTAATATATGCGGAAAGCCCCGCTGTTTCCCGCACTGCCTTTGCAACGCTAAGCGCTGAAATAAGCGTGATCAAAGAGACTTCTCTTGGCAGGATATCCGGCCTTAATATTATTGAAAAATACGCGCCCTTACCCCTTGGCGAAATCCATTTCCGTCCGAGTCTGCCACGGCCCTTTGTCTGATACTCCGCTGCTACTATTGCGCCCTCTTCCTCGCCAGATGCAGCCAGCTCATGCGCTGCGTCATTAGTGGAAGATACCTCTTTATAGGAATATATCTTTTTACCTATTATCTCGGTTTCAAGCCCTCGCCTTAACTCGATCGAGCTCAAGACATCTGGAAGCGCTATCAATTTATAGCCAAGATGCGGGGACGCTGCAATGTCATACCCTTCTTCACGCAGCTTTTCAATGTGCTTCCATATAGCTGTGCGCGAAACACCAAGCGCCTTGCTCAACTCTTCGCCCGAGACATAGCCACTTCCCTGTTTCTTAAAAAAATCCAGTATCTTCTCGTCCATCCCACCCTCTAAAGTAGACAAAACAGACAGTGACTGTTTTGTCTACTTTTCTCCTTTAAGGTCCTTGATCCTGTCCCGCAATTCCGCGGCGCGTTCGAATTGCAGGTTTCTTGCGCAGAGTTCCATTTCTCTTTGCAGCTCACTGACCAGACTGCCGACTTCATATTCTTCCTCGTTCTGGCCGGTTATATCAAGAACGACATCCTCTGCCTTTTTAACGGCCTCTATGCCATCCTTTATAGCCTTCTGTATCGACTTCGGCACGATCTTGTGCTCCTTGTTAAATTCGAGTTGCCTTTTTCTTCGCCTCTCTGTCTCTTGCATGGCCTTTTCCATGGATTTCGTCACTGTGTCCGCATACATGATCACCTGGCCGTCGATATTTCGCGCAGCCCTGCCCGCTACCTGAATAAGCGCTGTCTGCGACCTCAAAAATCCTTCCTTATCAGCGTCTAAAATCGCGACCAATGACACCTCAGGCAGATCCAGGCCTTCGCGCAGCAGATTTATGCCCACCAGGCAATCGAATTTCTGTTTTCTTAAATCGCGCAATATCTCAATGCGTTCAATCGTCTCTACCTCAGAATGCAGATACCTGACCTTTAATTTCGCATCCTTTAAATACGCCGTGAGATCCTCTGCCATCCTCTTGGTCAGAGTCGTAATAAGCACTCGCTGGCCCTTCCTTGCGCGATCCTTTATATTTTGCACAATATCATCTATCTGGCCATCAGTAGGCTTAAGTACGATCTCTGGATCAATAAGCCCGGTCGGCCTTATCAATTGTTCGATGACCTGGCTGGATTCCTTTAGTTCATACTCAGACGGCGTAGCTGAAACAAATATCTTTTCATTGACTATATCGGTAAATTCCTCAAAATTCAGCGGCCTATTATCCAGCGCGGACGGAAGCCTGAATCCATAATCAACAAGTGTTTTCTTACGCGCCTGGTCTCCCTTGTACATGCCCCTTATTTGCGGCACTGTGACATGTGATTCATCAATAATAGTCAGAAAATCATCTGGAAAATAATCTATAAGACAATACGGCTTTGACCCAGGAGAACGGCCGCTCAGATGCCTTGAATAATTTTCTATGCCATTGCAAAAACCCAGCTCCCACAGCATTTCAATGTCATACCGCGTCCTGGAATTAAGGCGCTGCGCCTCGAGTAATTTATTCTGAGACTTTAATTCCTTGAGCCTTTCCGTTAATTCGACGCGTATTGAAGTGATCGCCTTCTCTATTCTTTCCTGTGTCGTGACAAAATGCTTCGCAGGATAAATAGCTGCCTTTTCTACCTCCCCTAAAACCTGTCCTGTCAATGGATCTACCTCTATTATCTTTTCTATTGTGTCGCCAAAAGAATCCACCCTGAACACTGTTTCCTTATACGCGGGGAATATATCCACAATATCGCCTCTTACCCTGAAACATCCGCGCGTGAAATCAATATCATTCCGTGAATAGCGTATATTTATAAGCTTTAGAAGAAGAGTATCCCTTTTTATCTTCTGTCCCTTTTCTAAGAATAGCAGCAGTTTCTGATAATCTTCAGGAGAACCCAGGCCATATATGCACGAGACGCTGGAAACAATGATCACATCCCGGCGCGACATGAGACTACTCGTGGCTGAAAGCCTGAGCCTGTCGATATTATCGTTTATTGAAGCATCCTTCTCTATATAGGTATCTGTGTGCGGCACATAAGCCTCTGGCTGGTAATAGTCATAGTAGCTCACGAAATACTCGACTGCGTTATGCGGGAAAAATTCTTTGAACTCAGCATAGAGTTGGGCGGCGAGTGTCTTATTGTGCGATATTACAAGCGTGGGCCTCTGTACATCAGCAATGACATTTGCTATTGTAAATGTCTTGCCACTGCCAGTGACGCCCAGAAGGGCCTGGGATCGAGCGCCTTTTTTCAGGCCATGTATAAGCTTCTCGATAGCCTGCGGCTGATCCCCCTGCGGCTTAAACGAACTTGCAAGTTTAAATTTAGACATAAAAAAGGAGTAAAGACGTCTATGGTATTATCTCCAAGGAAAAATCCACAGCTGGAGCTGAGTGGGTAAGCGCACCTATTGAAATCCTGTCAACACCTGTACGTGCAATCTTTGCAACATTTTCCAAGCTAACACCACCTGAAACCTCTAGCAAAACCCTTGTCCCTTGTCCCTTGTTCCTTGTTCCTAACCTTGTTGCCCTCCTTGTATCTTCAACCGACATATTGTCCAACATTATAATATCAGCGCCTGAGTCCATGGCCTTTCTAAAATCTTTTAGATTGTCGACTTCTACCTCAATGTTTTTGTAATGCTTGTCCTTTGCCCTCTTTATGGCGTCTTCGATGCTGCACAGAGCCAGGTGATTATCCTTAATAAGGATCTGATCCCATAATCCCATCCGGTGATTACAGCCTCCTGCAACCCTTACGGCATATTTTTCTAAGATCCTCAGGCCAGGCAAGGTTTTCCTTGTATCAAATATCTTTGTCTTTTTTGCCTTTTTTACAAACTCGGCTGTGAGCGTGCTGACGCCTGAGAGCCTGCTAAGAAAATTCAATGCAGTCCTCTCGCACGTCAGGATATTCTTCAGAGAACCTTTTATAGAAGCGATTTTCTTACCCTTTTTAACTACAGCGCCATCATTATAAATCGATCTAAAAATTATCCTTTCGTCCAGCACAGTAAATACCCATTTTGCAACATCTACGCCACAGAGTACACACTCTTCTTTGGCCACAATGTCAGCCAGAACTATCATGTCTTTCTCAAAAATCGCTCCAGAGGTGATATCGCCACCACCTACATCCTCACCCAAGGCAGCCATTATTATTGGGAGGGCCTTTTCTCTTGCGAGTTTCATGATATTTAACTCCCGCGAATTATCGCGAATCTAACGCTGATATTCGCGAATATTCGCGTTGGATTTGCGAGTATTCGCGTTTAAAAAGTTTCATAATGCCTTTAGAGTCTCTTTTAGCCTCTTTATCTGTTCTTTTAGTTTTGAACTCTTTTCTTTCTCCTGATTTACTATTTTTTCAGGGGCCTTTTTAACAAAATTTTTATCCTTTAACCTTTTCTCAGTAAATCCCGACTGTCTCTCAAGCTCTTCTCTTTTTTTGTTAAGCCTTTTCTTTTCAGCATCAAGGTCTATAATACCTTTTAGCGGCACAAATATATTAAAATCCTCTAATACTGCTGTAGCGCAGCCCTCAGGTTTTTTCATGTCCTCATCTATTACCAGATCCTCTAATCGAGCGAGGTTCTTTATGTAGTCAATGCCTCCGTTTAATTTACCTTCCGCGCCTTTTTTTAAAGGTGCCAGGTACACTGTAAATCTTTTCGTATGCGGAATATTCATATCAGCGCGTATATTTCTTATGCTCACGATAATGCTTTTTATGATCTCGACGCTGCACTCGATATCCTTTTTAATCGTCTTTTTATCTGCGATAGGCCATTTCTCTGTGATTATGCTTTCTCTTTCCTTTATGTTCTGCCACACAGCCTCTGTCACAAACGGCATAAATGGATGCAAAAGCCTCAATGAATCCTCAAGGACGCGCATTAAAACTTCCCCAGCAACCACACCCTTGTCACTTGTCACTTGTCCCTTGTCACTTATAAGTGGTTTTACCATCTCCACATACCAATCGCAGTAATCATGCCAGAAAAAGTCATACACAAGTGATTCTGCCTCATTGAATCTGTACTGCTCAAGCGACCTTGTCACAGCCTCGATCGTCTTGTTGAGTCGACTCAGTATCCACTTATCTGCCAAACTCAAATCTCTCCCTGTCCAGACGCGGTGTCCGGACGCGGTGTCCAGACGCGGTGTCCGGACACCGCGTCCGGACAGGTTCATCAACACAAACCGCGACGCGTTCCAGATCTTGTTCGCGAAGTTTCTGCCGATCTCGAACTTTTCCTTAGCGAGAAAAACATCCTGGCCCGCCGCTGTTATGGCTATCATACTGTATCTCAATGCATCTGCGCCGAATTCACTGATTATATCTATGGGATCTATGATATTGCCAAGCGATTTTGACATCTTCTTGCCTGTAAGATCCCTCA
>JAHIRR010000176.1 GCA_018818505.1 Candidatus Omnitrophota bacterium
ATTAAGAGGCGGATATTTCAAAGGTTTTACGTGGTTCTCTTTATCCACATATCAACATTATTCACAAAGAAAGAAAAGCTACTGTTACTGCTATGGAATTTACTCAGGCTTTAGGTATGGAATTTATTTTAGCCTTCTGGGCAGCATGGCGATATCATGAGAAAGCTTGAAGAACACGATAGAAGGTTTGATGGTGTGGACAGGCGTTTTGATGAGGTGGATATGAGGTTTAATAAAGTTGATCTTGAGCTAAAAGGCATGAAGACTGCCTTATTTGACAACAGCCACAGGCTTACCGATCACGATACGAGGATTAGAAAATTAGAGATGTCGTAAGTCAGAGTATTATTGAGTGTCAATCAGGGGCAGGCTCAAACCTGCCCTGTTTTTTCAACAATCTCAAACAATCTCAAACAGCATCTTGACTAATGGCAAATTATATAGTATACTCCTAATAGGTTGAACTAATTAGGAGGGTAGTCCTATATGGAAAATATAAAAAGGATCTTAGACATAAAACTGCCTAAAGGCCAGTCTGCTTTTTTGTGGGGCCCCAGAAAAACAGGAAAGACCAGTTATCTTAAAAAGAATTTTCCCGATAGCCTGTATTATGATTTTTTAAACACGGATTTATTTCTTGAGCTGTCCAAAAAGCCTTTTTTATTACGCGAACGGCTGATCGCGAAAGAAAAATCCCTTTTAAATAAACCTATTATATTGGATGAAGTCCAAAAGATCCCTCAGATCTTGGACGAAGTCCACTGGCTTATAGAAAATAAGGGCCTGGGTTTTATATTGTGCGGTTCAAGCGCTAGAAAATTAAAAAGAGGCCATGCTAATTTATTAGGAGGCAGGGCATGGCGTTATCAGCTTTTCCCGTTTGTAAGCGCGGAGCTTAAGAATATAGATCTCTTGAAGGCATTAAACCGCGGGATGGTGCCTTCACATTATCTGGATGAGAAAAATTACAAAAAATCCCTAAGGGCGTATGTTCAGGATTATTTAAAAGAAGAGGTTTTCAACGAAGGCCTTGTGCGGAATATTCCCGCGTTTTCAAGATTTTTTGACGCAATAGGCTATTCTCATGGTGAATTGACAAATTATTCAAATATTGCCAGGGATTGTGGGGTAGACGCAAAAACTGTAAGAGAATACTATCAGATATTAGTGGATACGTTATTGGCAATAATGCTGGACCCTTTTAAAAGAAGGCAGTCCAGGCAGGTTATTACGAGCACGCCTAAGTGCTATCTTTTTGATGTGGGCGTTGCTGGTATTTTGACCAAACGTATTTTAGAAGATAAAAAGGGAGAGGGGTTCGGCAGGGCATTTGAGCATTTTATTCTTATGGAGATAAATGCTTATAACTCATACAGCGATTCAAATTTTGATATTAATTTCTGGAGGACAAAATCAGGCTTGGAGGTGGATTTTGTGCTTGGGAGGGGCGAAATAGCCATTGAAGTAAAAGGTTCGAGCAGGATTGACAATAGGGATCTAAAATCATTAAAGGCGTTTATTGAAGAATATTCTCCAAAAAAGGCTGTGCTTGTGTGCAATGAGAAGGAAAAAAGGGTTAGCGGCAAAATACAGATCATGCCTTGGAAGGATTTTTTGTTGAAATTGTGGGCAGGCAATATTTTGTGAATAAGATGAAGATAGTAAGAATCATAGCGAGACTTAATATAGGCGGCCCGGCAAGGAACGCGGTGCTGCTGGCAGAGGGTTTGTCAGGTTATCCGCATGGTAATGCATGGGAGACTGTATTGGTGTGCGGGGAGGTCAGTGAGAGTGAGGGGGATATGATGTATCTTGCCGGGGAAAAAGGCATCAGGCCCGTGATCGTTCCTGAATTAGGCAGGGAATTATCTTTTTGGGATGACTGGAAGGCGTTTTGGAAGATATACGGGATTATCCGCAGGGAAAAACCTGATATCGTGCATACTCATACGGCAAAGGCAGGGGCATTAGGGAGGTTGGCTGGGGAGGTATATAGATTGCTTCGGCCTTTCAGGCCTCGCAATGACAGAGTGATCATTTTAGTTCATACGTTTCATGGACATGTGCTGTATGGGTATTTTGGGAGAATTAAGTCTTGGGTGTTTTTATGGATAGAGAAAATCCTAAGCCTATTTACAGATAGAATAGTAACAGTAAGCGAGGGTTTAAAAAGAGAGCTTGTGGAAAAATATAGGATCGCTCCAGAGAAGAAGTTTTCTGTGGTGGAACTGGGTTTTGAGCTGGATGAGTTGTTGAGGCTGTTGCCGAAGACTGAGTCGGGTTCTGTGAATATCGGGATCATAGGAAGGTTGGTGGGAGTAAAGAATCACAGGATGTTACTAAGGGTGGTTAAACATATATCAGAGATTGCTTCGGCTGCTGCGCCCCGTTCCAAATCTCTGATTTGGAACGGGGCTGCGCAGCCTCGCAATGACAATGGTGTTAAATTTACTATTATTGGGGATGGGGAATTGAGGCGAGAGCTGGAGGATTACGCAAAGGAATTGGGTATAGAGGATATTGTAGAGTTTAGGGGGTGGGTTAAGGATGTGGCTGAGATTTATAGAGATTTGGATATAATTGTTTTGACGTCTTTGAATGAAGGGACGCCTGTATCTATTATTGAAGCAATGGCTTCGGCAAGGCCTGTGGCGGCAACTGATGTAGGCGGCGTAAGGGATGTGGTAGAGGATGGAAAGAGCGGATACTTAGTAAAATCAGGAGATGAAGAAAAATTCGCAAAAAACTTAGTGGATTTAATCAGGGATCCTGAAAAGAGAAAAAGATTTGGGCAATACGGGAGAGAATCGGTAAAAAACAGATTTTCAAAAGATAGGTTGATAAAGGATGCAGAAGAGTTGTATAATAAGCTACTGAATAATAAATAATATTGTTCTCGACAAGCTCGAACAGTATTAGTGTTTGAGATTGCTTCGTCGTCCCGATTTCATCGGGACTCCTCGCAATGACAGTAGGATGACAAGGAGCTTAAGATATGAAGACGTTGATTACAGGGGGTGCGGGGTTTATTGGATCGCATCTTGCGGATGAATTGATCAAGGCCGGCAATAGTGTTACCGCGCTTGATGATCTATCTACCGGCAGGTTTGATAATATTGCGCATCTGGATGGAAACAAGAATTTTCACTTTGTAGAAGGCACGGTTTTAAACGAGTCACTGGTGGACAAACTGGTTGAGAAATGCGACGCTGTATATCATCTGGCCGCGGCAGTAGGCGTGGATCTGATAGTAAAGAAGCCGCTGGAGTCATTGGTTACAAATATAAAGGGAAGTGAAATAGTGCTGGAGATGGTGCATCGTTATCATAAGAGGGTGCTTATCACCTCTACTTCAGAAATATATGGCAAGAATATGAACGGCCCTTTAAAGGAAGAGGATGACAGGATCCTGGGTTCGCCTTTAAAGGCGCGATGGGGATATTCTACCGCAAAGGCAGTGGACGAGATACTCGCTTATACATACTGGCGTCAGAAAAAGGTGCCCAGCGTAATAGTCAGGCTTTTTAATACAGTTGGGCCGAGACAGACAGGCGCTTATGGAATGGTGGTCCCTAGATTTGTAAATCAGTCACTTAAAGGTAAAGACATAACTATTTACGGGGACGGGAAGCAGTCGAGATGTTTTTTGCATGTAAAGGATGTTGTGGGCGCGCTTATAAAATTAATGACTAATGAGGATGCAGTGGGCAAGGTTTTTAATATAGGCAGTCAGGAAGAGATAAGCATAGAGGCCCTTGCTAAAAAAGTCATAGAGATCACGAAGAGCAGATCAAAACTCGTCTATATCCCTTACGATAAGGCATATGAAGACGGATTTGAGGATATGCAGAGAAGGGTACCTGATACTACAAAGGTCAATAAGGCTATAGGATTTAAACCAACTATGGACCTCGAAGGTATTATAAAGAGTGTAGTGGAATATAGCATGACACATCGCGAAAAAGGCAAATGATTTCACTGAAGACCTACCTTATACCATTTTTTACCTCTTTTGCGCTTTCCATATTTTTAACCCCTCTTGTAAGAAGAATCGCTTTGAGTAGAGGCTATGTTGCGAAACCTACAAATGACAGATGGCACAAGACAGAAACCGTGCTCTTTGGCGGCATAGCTATCTTTATTTCCTTTATTGTCCCCTATGTTATTTTTACAAAACCCGATATTAATATTACTGGTATTATCTTATGCGGGGGCATGATCTTTGCGCTAGGGCTTTTTGATGATATTAAGCATATAAAGCCCCACACCAAGCTTATAGGTCAGATCATTATCGCGTCCTTGCTGGTAAGTTTTGGGGTGAACATAAAGGTCATCCCATACCAGATAATAAGCATGCCTCTTACAGTTCTTTGGATAGTAGCTATTGTCAATTCCTTCAATCTCCTTGATAATATGGACGGGCTTTCAGCTGGCATCGCGGCTATTGTCTCCAGCATCATATTTGTGTTTGCGCTTTTAAGTGAAAATCTTTTACTTGCGTTGCCCGCATTGATACTCGCGGGAAGCCTGCTCGGATTTTTAAGATATAATTTTAACCCCGCCAAGATCTTTATGGGGGATTCCGGCAGCATGTTTATAGGTTTTATGCTGGCCGCGATAACGCTGCAGGGCAGCTGGAAAGAATCAACGCATTTAGTAATGATGCTTGCCATACCTGTCCTGGTCCTTGCTGTACCAATACTTGATACAGTGTTTGTGGCAATCGCGAGAGGATTAAGCGCGCATAAAATATTTCAGGGAGGCAAGGATCATATATCGCACAGGATGGTGGTCTTAGGGCTCTCTGACAAGAAGACTGTGATCGCCTTATATTGTATAAGCATACTTTTTGGCGGGATAAGTGTTTTGTCGATGTTTGTCAGTCCCATGGTGACGCTGATGCTTGTTCTGGTCGCGGCCATAACGCTTATATATTTCGCCACATTTCTAGGCAAGGTCAAGGTCTATACAGACCTTAAGCCAAAGGATTTTAAGAAAAGAAGCGGCAAGGTAATATTGGATGGTATGTTGATGCACAAGAGAAGAATGCTAGAGGTAGGGGTTGATTTTATATTGATATGTGTCGCGTATGTATCAGCATATCTTTTAAGGTTTGAGGGTATATTGTCTTTGGAAAACCAGAGCCTTATTGTAAAGTCATTGCCTATAGTGGTGATCATAAAATATGCGGTATTTTTTAAATTCGGACTTTATAGAGGCATCTGGAGATATGTAAGCGTGACAGACCTTATAGATATCTTTAAGGCTATTTTATTTGCGTCGATTGCCGCAGTAATGGCTGTGCTTTTTGTATGGAGATTCCAGGGATTTTCAAGGGCAGTTTTTGTTATTGATTGGCTTTTGCTTTTTGTCCTGATCTCCGGGACAAGGATCCTTGAGAGGATCTACAAGGAGATATTTGACCAGGCTAGTTTGGGCGGTAAGAATGTTTTGATCTATGGAGCAGGGGACGCGGGAGAGATCGTTTTAAGAGAGATAAAGAATAATAAGATCCTCGGATATAAACCAGTGGGATTTTTAGATGATGACGAGGAAAAGATGGGCAGGCGCATACATGGTGTTTCTGTTTTGGGTTCAAGAAGCGATATGACGCAGATAACTAAACGCAAAGATGTGCATGAGATCATAATAGCTATACCTGATCTTCCAAATGATCTTTTCGAAGAAACAGTAAGTATTTGTAGGAGCTTGGATATAAACTGTAAGAAGATGCAAGACATCCTGCCGAGATAATATGCAAATCGGAATTGACATCCGCTCAACGCTTAAAAAGAAAACAGGCATAGGCAAATATACACTTAATCTGATCAATGCCCTTGCCCGGGTAGATTCTGAGAATAATTATTATCTTTATAGCAGGAAAAAGTTCCTGGATTTTAAGAGGCGTTTGCCAAGGTTGCCAGGCGCGAATTTTTCACATTGTAGGGTGTTACGAGATCTGGATGTGTTTCATACCTCGTCTTATGATTTAGAAAAGCCCAAGAAGGCGAAATATATTGTTACGATTCATGACGTAATCATTAAGGCATATCCGCATGGGCATAATGAGCAGACAATAAAGGAAGTAGATGAAAAACTTAAGAGGGTTTTGGCTGAGGCAGATGTACTGGTAGCGGATTCGTATAATACTAAAGCGGATCTGGTGAAGTTTTATCAGGTTGACGAGAAAAGGATATCTGTAATTTACCCTGGCGTTAATACTCCGAACTCCGAACTCCGAACTCCGAACTCCGATATACAAAAATATATATTATTCGTAGGCACGCTGGAGCCGAGGAAGAATGTGGAAGGGGTTATTAAGGCATTTGATTGGCTTAAGAAGGAATATGGCATAAAGCATAAACTTTATATCGTGGGTATGAAGGGTTGGATGTTCGAAAATATATTTAAGGCGTATGAAAACTCAGAGTTTAAAAAGGATATTGTGTTTAAGGGGTATGTGCAGGATACAGAGCTGTCGGATCTATACAGAAATGCATCAGTTTTTGTGTACCCTTCATTCTATGAGGGATTTGGCTTTCCAATAATAGAGGCATTTAGTGTAGGCACGCCTGTTGTTACGTCCAGGACTTCTTCATGCGGTGAGATAGGTAAGGACAGCGCCTTACTCGTAGATCCTGCGAATTACAAGGATATTGGCGAGAGGATATTAAAGATCATCAATAGCGAGGACCTTCAAAAAGAGCTGGCCAAGAGAGGCATTGATAGGGCCAAAGAATTTTCATGGGACAGGACTGCGAAAGAGTTTTTGAAATTAATTACTCCTACTTTATCGCAATGTAACCGGTGAGTTAACAAGGGGTGTAACACAGACATGTCATTGCGAGGAGGAGTCCGTCATAGACGGACGACGACGAAGCAATCTCAAAAAAAGAGATTGCTTCGCTCACTTTGTTCGCTCGCAATGACACATGCACCCCCGATAACTCACCCATTACTAAATCTCACAAAATAATCTTGAAAAACTGGAGACGTCTACCAAGTTGTGAAGGAAGCTGTCTTGAGTTTGTTCGGGAAGCTGTCTTTAACCCCCGCAGAATAATAATTTCCTCAAAATAATCTTGATATAATCTAAAACTTACCTATAATAAGACTTACTATGAAGATCGGTATAATTGGCCCGCCACAGAGCGGGAAGACTACTATATTTAAGGTCTTGCTGCAGGCTGATGTGTCTGGGAATATCGGTGTTTTTAAGACATCAGACTATCGTGTGGATGCGATCGCCAGGAATATTTCCGCTAAAAAGATGACCTACCCGGAATTTACATTTGTGGATTTAGGGGCGATATCCGGGTTCAAGAAAAAAG
>JAHIRR010000177.1 GCA_018818505.1 Candidatus Omnitrophota bacterium
AAAAAAGTAGCAAAAAAGAAAAGAAAAAGACTGCTACTATTTTTTTAACTCAAACATAGGGAATTATAATTGTCGCTGGTAGGAAATAGTAGTTGACATCCAGCACCCCGGACAATCCACTGAAGGCTATCTACTGTGATTCGTCTCATACACGAAGGCGGATGTCTGTAGCAAGACCCCCTAAAAAATATTTTTACCCTTGACATCTTAGGGGTAATATTGTATACTTTAATACAGAGAGTTGTATAAATATATACAAATAATTGTATGATATACAGAATAGATAAGCAAGGTTTATTGGATAGGATCCGCGGGTGGGATAGTTTTCTTAAGAGGAAGGTGCATCTGATTGCCTGTGGTGGCACCGCACTGACACTTTTAGGAATAAAGCCGTCTACTAAAGATATAGATTTGATTCTGCCTGATTTAAATGAGTATGACTATCTTATAAGCACTCTACAACAGCTTGGGTATAAACCTGCAAGTGGCGCGGGATGGGCAAGGGGAGATGGTTTTATTTTTGATTTATTCAGAGGCAAATTTGTTCATACAACAGAATTATTAGAATCGCCCTTAGATAAAGAGAATCATATTTTGATAAAGGAGTTTAGCCATATTTATTTAGGAGTACTTAATTATTATGACCTTATCATAACCAAGTTATTCAGGGCAGACGCCATAGACATAGAAGATTGTCTTTCTTTGATCAAGGCGAAGAAGAAAGCGATAGATTTAAAGATACTGCAGAAACGTTTTAAAGAAACAGCATCTTTTGATGTATCAGAGGATAGAGTAAATAAAAACCTGGGGCATTTTTTGAGAATCGTAAAAGAGGAAGGGTTAAAAGATGGTTAATAAGAGTCTTTTAGAAAAGCTAAGTAAGCTTGGTTTTTCTCTATTTGAGATAGAGGAAGAGCTGGATGCTAATGCTGTATTAGTTGAGGTAGTCCAGAGTAAAGACCTTCGTCTCTGGAATGGGTTTCCTGTTGTATTGGCCAATAGTGCAGAAAAAGGATTGTTTAATTACGACACAGTTAAACGCCGCCTTAAAAAAAGCCCTGATAAGCTTCGTTTGGATTTACTATTAACAATGTCCCTTGCTCTTTACAGGACATTAAATATAAAGTTTTCATGGGCTGATAAGTTTTATGAAAATTTGAACAGTAAAAACAAAAAAGAATTTAACAATCTTTCGAAGAAGCTTAGACGAGATGAGGATTTTGAACTCGCGGGACGCGTTATGTCCAGCCAGAGATTAAAACTCACATTTAATAATTATTTTAATCAGGCCCATTCAGAGCTTAAGGATTTGCTTTCCATGAAAGAAGAGTTAGGACTTGAATATTCATTGTCCCAGATTTTCTCGCCAAAACAAAAGGAATTATTTTTGAAGAAGCTCAAAGGCGAAAAACTGACCAAGACCGAAAAAGAATATTTTTCCAGGGTAGTGAAAAAAAAGGTCATGGCCCTGGCCAATCCAGAGCTACACCGCCTATCCCGAAAACTCCTTACATAGCGCCTAAAAAAATCTCAAAAAATTTGAAAGAAAATAGGGCACTTGATGTGTCTAATATATATGGAGAGAAACCCCCTATTGACATTACGTACGTAATATGGTACGCTTTAAGTAGGGGGGGTGATTGATATGACGAGTCTTACGGCTAGTGAAGCCAGGGCTAATCTGTATAAACTGCTGGATAGATCAGCTGAGTTACACGAGCCTATTCAGATATCGGGCAAGAGGCATAATGCCATTCTTATATCAGAAGAGGACTGGCGCGCGATTCAGGAGAGTCTGTATCTACTTTCGATACCTGGCATGAGGGAGTCTGTTCGCAAGGGATTAAAGACTCCTATTAAGAAGTGTAGTAAAAAATTAAAATGGTAGAGTGGAAACTTGTTTATATAAAACAGGCTCAGAAAGATGCCGAGAAACTTTCTAAAGCAGGTCTACGGCCAAAGGCCGAGGCTATACTTGAGATACTAAAACATAATCCATTCCAGATCCATCCTCCTTTTGAAAAATTAGTAGGTGATCTAAAAGGCGCCTATTCCCGCAGGATAAATATTCACCATCGCATTATTTATCAAGTGATAAAGCGATACAAGATAGTAAAAATAATCCGCATGTGGACTCATTATGAATGATATGGATATGCTGTTCCATGCAGCCCATGGCGCTTGACACAGGGTTGACCCTAACCCTCTCCCCATCCGCCTGCGGCGGATGGGGAGAGGGGATCTAGGTAAAAAATCTAAAAATATTTGTCCGCCTTCGCCAAGCAGCTTTCGCGCTTGGCTT
>JAHIRR010000178.1 GCA_018818505.1 Candidatus Omnitrophota bacterium
AAAAATGCGCGAGCAATATGTCTCGTTCGACGAGATCTCGCAGGCCCTTGCCTCCAGAAACATCAGCGTGCCTGCAGGCGAGATAAATACGGAAAGTACAGAGTACAGCATCAGGACTACTGGAGAATTTTCTACAGCCAAGGAGGTTGAAAATATAATCATTAGGGCCAATGACGCAGGAAACTGGCTCAGGATAAAAGATATCGCGGAGGTAAACGATTCCTTCAAGAAAGAAGATATAATCAATAAAACGCTTGGCACGCGCTCGATAAATCTTATTGTAATGAAAAAACAATCCGGCGATGCCATAAGCATTGTGAATGAACTGAAAAAGGTCTGCGATCAATACCTTGAAAATTGCCCGGACGCGCTTCATATCTCGTACGTAAATGATTATTCATTCTTTGCCCGAAGACGCCTTAATGTCTTGAAAAACAATGGCTGGGCGAGTTTTATCCTCGTGGTGCTTTCTGTATTGCTTTTCATGCAGTATCGCGTTGCGATCATGACAGTCCTGGGCATACCCATATCATTTTTCGCGACCTTTGTGGTCATGAACATGATGGGCATTACCATAAATCTAATAAGCATGTTCGGGCTTATTATAGTGCTTGGCATGCTGGTCGACGACGGGATCATAGTCGCTGAAAATGTGTATCGCTACATGGAGCAGGGCGTAAAACCCCGTGAAGCAGCTGTCAGGGGCTCTGAAGAGGTCATGGGCGCGGTCACTGCGGCAGTACTAACCACTGTAGCCGCGTTCTGTCCTCTCTTATTCATGACAGGCATCATAGGAAAATTCATACGGAATATCCCGACTGTACTTATCATAGCTCTCCTGGCTTCATTAGGAGAAGCGCTTATAATACTACCGAGCCACCTGGCGGATTTCGTAAAGATAAAATATGACGCTGGCGGAAGGCCTACCAATATAGCAAAAGATATGCCTTGGTTTAAAAAACTCGTGAGATTCTATACTAAGCTAGTCAATTCAGCGATAAAAAGAAAATATAGAGTCCTTGCGGGCTTTACAATAGTACTGCTGGTATGCGGTTTTCTTGCTTTCAGCGTCTTAAAATTCATCCTCTTCCCTTCTGCTGGAATCAATTACTTTTTTGTAAGAGGTGAGGCTCCCATAGGAACGCCTCTACAGAAGACGAACGAACTCATCCTTCCCGTCGAGGAAATAGTCTCGCAGCTTCCTTTAGAAGAATTGGATACGTTTGTGACCTCTGTTGGCGCAATAGCAGAGGACAGGCATGATCCATTCTCTGGACAATCAAGTCATTTGGTACAAGTAGCTGTCTATCTTACACCCGAACAGGATAGAAAGAGATCTGTTGAAGAAATAATAGAAGACATGCGCCAGAGGACAAAGGACATCAAGGGATTTGAAGACCTTAGATTCGATATGCCTGAATCCGGGCCTCCTGTTGGCAAGGCAGTTGAGGCCAAGATCAGGGGCGAGGATTTTGATAAACTTGACCAGATCGCCGCGGAATACATGGATCACTTAAACACAATAGACGGTACAACTGATGTGACCTGGGATCACAAGCCAGGCAAAGAAGAAATCCTTGTAAAGGTTGATAATGCTAGGGCCAGCCTCGCAGGCCTTAGTGTAGCGCAGATAGGCAAGACAGTGCGCGCGGTGTTTGAAGGAAGCATTGCCACTAAGATAAAACCAGTAAAGGCGGAGGAGGAAACAGATGTTACTGTGATGTTTCCGGAAAAATTCTCAGGTGATATCAATGTCTTTAAAGATATACTGATACGTAATAGCTTTGGAAACCTCATACCTCTTAAAAATGTAGCGGCCATTGAAAAGGTGCCTGGGACAATGACCGTTCATCACCTCGACGGAAAACGCGTGGTAACCGCGTCGGCAAATGTGGATACAGATAAAATAACGTCGCTCAAAGTAAACGCCCTTTTGGAGAAAAAATTCAAGGCCTTATCACAGCGCCACATAGGATACTCTGTTAAATACAGTGGGGAGAAAGAAGAGACCATGGATTCCTTAAAGAGCCTTTTAAAGGCATTCTTCTATGCCTTTCTCATTATATACCTGATCCTGGCGTCTTTCTTTAAATCTATTATTCAGCCTTTTATTGTAATGCTCGCGATACCATTTGGGCTCATAGGTGTGGTAGCTGCTTTTCTCCTGCATGGTATGCCATTCTCATTCATGGCAATATTGGGCATAGTCGGCTTGAACGGTATTGTCGTGAATGATTCTATTGTACTTGTGGATTTTATCAATAAATTACGGCGGCAGGGCATAAATAGACACGATTCAATAATAAAGGCTGGGCAGATGAGGATTAGGCCAGTACTTCTCACCACTATAACAACAGCTGGAGGCCTCTCAACTGTTGCCTATGGCATAGGCGGCAAAGACCCATTCCTGGTGCCAATGGCGCTTTCGATCTGCTGGGGCATAACTTTTGCAACAGCGCTCACGCTCATCGTGATCCCATGCATATATTCTATTGTAGATGATTTAGCGCTTCGGATAACAAAAAAGCCAAGCTTAATCCGCCTGGCCAAGATAGAAAACAACTCCCATCCCTAAAGTAGACAAAACAGACAGTGACTGTTTTGTCTACTTTAGGTGGAGGAGACCTTATTTAAGACCTCTTCCTCTACGAAAATCGGAGCCTTTGCTCGTACAGACAGGGCTATGCTGTCGCTGGGCCTTGCATCTACTTCTTCAAATCTACCGTTTACCTGCAGGACCAGCTTCGCGAAAAAGGTGTTCTCTTCCAGCTTCGTAATGACTATCTTATTGATCCTGGCGCCGAGCTGTTTTATGGTAGCGTGCAATAGATCATGCGTCATTGGTCTGGGCGGGGTAAGGCCGCTCACCTTCATCTTTATGGCAGCGACCTCCATTATGCCTATAACTATAGGCAAAAGTCTCTCGCCTAGCTTCTCTTTGAGAACAATGACCTGCTCGCCTCTATTCTCATCAATCCTGATCTTATTTAACTCCATCTCTACGATCGCCATGATATTGTAAAGATTAACCTAACTTTATAACTTTGTCAATTACAAAATTGTTTGGACTCTACAAAGAAGTATTGACAGTCTTTTCTGCTTGATTCTGGGTCTTTAAAAGAATAGCTATTGAATCAGGTATTTCGATATCAGATATTCCTAAGTCTTCTTTCCCAACAATTATGCCTGCTGCCTTTGTCACAGCTGCTTCGACATCAACAACTGGAAGAGAGTCTTTTCCATGGTGGCGAGATGTTTCTTCTAATATTTCTGAAATCTTAAGGCCATTCATAGAATCTTTTAAATCCATCCAAAACAATAAGCCGGCTACTGCTCCTACAACGGGTGAAGAAAAACTGCTGCCCATCACAATATCCTTTCCAGCATCTGGATACTTCACATGTAATCGCCCAGGAGCATAAAGATTAGCTACCCGAAACCCTTCAAGTGTTACGCCATAGTTTGATTCTTCTGCCCTCTCTCCATTACTCTTGACTGCCCCTACCCTGATAATGCGCTTATCATAACTTGGAAGCATTCCTATATCTTAAACGCCATCGTTGCCAACAGCTTCTGTAATACATAGGCCTGTATCAAGTGCATTATCAATTGCTTTCATAGCTGCTGTATCACCCTGTCCACTAATAGAAAGAACTATTACCTTTGCTCCTTCCTGAGTCGCAAAATCAACTGCCTGCCCTAAATAGCTCATGTCCAAATCCCCATTATAATACTTTGTACCTGCAGATATTGTCCAGACATCAATCTTATCCCCGCCTATTTGATGCACAATGTCTGCCATGGCGCTACCATGTTTACTCAAAACCATCTTGCGAGTTAGGGCTGACGAAAATTCGCCTTGTGGCGATAAATCAATAACTGCCACAGGAACAGCTTCTCTTGAAGATATCCCTAAATTATCTATGATGTTAAGCCCCTGGGACAATCCAATAAGTGCGAATTCATCCTTATTGTTTTCTGAAACACCTAACATCCTAGCCTTAAGGGAAAGATTGAACTCCCGATCATCTAGTAGCTTTTCGATAATCGAACTGTCTAATACAACATTGGTCGAATCTTGAGAGGCAGGAACAAATATTTGTCTAGTCGGTTTGTCTCCAGGTTCTAGCATTATATAAGATAACTGCACAACAGTAAGTGTAGCAAGGAACCCCAATAAGCCTATCTTAAATTTATTGCGTAGCCCGCTTCCTAGTAATGTGTTAAGTTCTTTTCTTCGTTCTAGAAGAGCGCTATTGTATGAATCTGCTTTTTTAAAACTTAAGGCTGCCATTATCCTATCTTTTAATCTTACTTTGCCATTTGAAGTAAGAGGAATTCTAAGGTGGGCTTTTTTTGGCAGATCTATAGTATACGCTGTGCTGTTCAAAAGAAATGTCACAGCTACAAGCATTGACAATATCTTCACATTATAATCTTTGCCAAACCTCATTATAATCCTCCCAAAAAACTACCCTCATGGAGGGTCTAAATTCATATCAACATCCAATATAGAGTATACCACAAATATAAAAAAAGTAAGTATAAATATACTAACTTTTTACGGGC
>JAHIRR010000179.1 GCA_018818505.1 Candidatus Omnitrophota bacterium
AAATAATATAATGAAAACATACGGCGCTAAAGACAGGAAAAAAGATCCCGTAATTTGAATGAAAGAGAAATACGCTGCTCAAGATAAAACACAGAGCAGAATACCGCTTCTTTTTTATCAGGTCCAGGTATGAAACCAAAAGCCACAGTGTAAAAAATATTGTAAGCGCGTACCATCTGCACTGGCGCATATACAGGAAGAACGGCGCGGAAAAAAGCATAAAGACCGCTGAAAATCTGGAGGCTAGTCTGTTTTGAAAAAGCCTCTCGGCAAGCAGATAACACAATGCTATACTGGCCACGCCGAAGATGGCAAAAGGAAGACGGGCAGCAAAGGTAGTTGCCCCGAACAAGTAAAACGACAGCGCCGCAAGATAAAACTGAAGCCATGAAGCATATCTCCATCCTTTATCTCTACAAGGGTCGGAATAAATAGTCGTAACAAGATTCGTGCCGTCAAATGCCCTTGGCACCCCGAACTTAAGGGTGTTTTTAGCTAAAACAGCTGTCGTTGCCTCGTCCTGCCAGAGATAGATATTTCCCAGATTGGTAAACAATATTACCCCTGCCAAAATACATAATATAATCAACACAATATCTTTTCTTGCTTTCTGTTCCATAAGTGAGTCCTTGTCTCGTGTTTTAAAAGATACCACAGAGAACACAGAGATTTTTTATAGTTCCCTCTGTGTGCTCCATTGGACTTTAATTAGCCAACATTCAATGCTTACCTAACAAAAACCTTTCTATTTTAAAACTAAAAACTTTGATGTTTTTCCAAAAATCCTTGAGGACACAGAGGTTTTTCAATTATATTTTTTCTCTGTGTACTCTGTGGTTTCTTTTTTATACCTTAAACCTATCTTTGATTATACCAAGCATCTCGCTGAGACGCTGAGTGTAAGTATGCTTCCCTACTGTAAGTCTGTAGCCGTTTTCCGCTATCTCTTCCCTTTCTTTCTTGTTTCTCAGATAATACTCAATAAGTTCGAACAGATCCTCCGGCCCGTCAAATAGCACAATGTGCTTCCTGTCAATAAACCCAGTCCTTTCAGCGCTAGAGTCTCTTAATCTCTTCATAAGGAGCATTGCCCCGCAGGACATTATCTCGTAATTCCGCATGGTAAAACATTCACCGCGAATGGCAAAACTAAAACCTATCTTTGAAGCGCTGTATACACAGCTGATTTCTCTGTAATCAGTCCTGCCTATAAAACTATTCGGATATCTCTCTCTTATTTCCTGAAGATAGAATTTCCTGGGAATGCCGCCGTCATTTCCCACAAAGCCTATGTCATATTTTCTTTCGACATCAAGTCTCTTGTGTATCTCAGGGTCACAGCCAACATTCATCCATATCACATCCACAGGTGATATTTTCTTTAAGACTTTTATCTCCTTCAGCATGGGGCAAAACACCAGGTCATATGCCCCCTGCGATATATGTTTTTTTATTTTTTTAAAAGGGCCTTTTAAATGCGTATCTGACACATAATAGACTCTTGGCCTGAGCCTTTCCGGGATAAGGTAATCATAATGGCCATCATCTACGCGAAAATAAAAATCATACTCAGGCTTTATATTATTTATATCTTCTGGCGAAAAATGTACAATGTCATGTCCCAGGGCCTTTAAGGCACGCTCAAAATATATACCCATTGTATCCGGGCGTTTTTTTCCGAATATAAGCGCTATCTTCATACCTTGTCGTTGACCATTGCGGGTTCGAGCCTGGAAAAAATACTTTTAAGCGATTTGAATCTTTCAAAGGTCTTGTCTTTGCTAAGAAAGATAATCACTTTATTTCTCTGCGATAATATCAATCCGCTTAAAACATACATAAAAAGAAAAGGCGTAAAGATCTTTCCCGGAATAAACACATTATTTATTTCCCTGCGTTTTGTTATCATGTCTCTCACAGCCTTATCTGCCATACCGCGTATAAGGACTGTCGAGGACATGCCTTTGTCAGCCAGATCCAACGATAACTGCCGCATGCTGTGCCATCCTTTTTCCGAAACAAGTATATACCTTTTAGACATAAGAAAGTCTTTTTTTTGCGCCTAACACTCTGGCTGGCGCGCCAATAACATATTTATTGGAATCCACATCATCAAGGACAAGGCTCGCGGCGCCTATTGTGACATTTTCACCTATCTTTGCCTTTGCTATGTTCGCGCTCATGCCTATAAAAGAATTATCTCCTATCTCCACATATCCCGCTGTCCTTACCCCTGGACAGATAAAGACATTTTTTCCTATTATATTATCATGCTCCACTATAGTCCCTGACCATATCACGGAATTATCCCCTATCTTTGTTCCTGGATTTACTATAACTCCGGGGCCAATATAGACCCCTTTTCCTATTTCCGTGTCAGGAGAAATAATAGCCGTGGGATGAATAGCGCTTACCAGGTTAAGCGCTTTCTCTTTTAAAATACGCTGACAGTAAGAACGCCTCTGATCTAAAAAATTATATCCAAAACCCAGAAAAACGCCTTTGATCTTCAATCTCCCGCAGATATCTTTGAAATCATCGCATCTTCCAAGAACAGGATATCCGCAGAATGCCTTCTTTTTAGCGTCATCAAAAAAACCCGCTATTTTGTTTTGACCTTTCAACCTCAAGGCCTCACACACAACCTTGCCCAGCCCGCCTGCAGCAAATATAGCGATCTTCATTGGTTAAAGTCCTTTCCTTTTTCTATAATAATCTATGGTCTTCCTTAAACCCTCTTCAAGGCCTATAGACGCCTTCCACTTGATGGTCATGGAAAGCTTTTTTGTATCAGGGACCCTCCTGGGGATGTCTTCGTAACCTTTGCCGAATACCTTTTTATGTTCCACGAATTTTATTTTTGATTTAAACCCGCCCACCTTTTTCATGATCTTTGCCAGTTCGTGCATGGTGTATTCTTTTGATGTCCCTATATTAAAGACCTGGTTTTCAGCCTTTTTAGAGAACGCGAGTTTCATGACAGCGTTTATGGCATCGTCTACGTAGATAAATGTCCTGGTCTGTTTTCCTGTGCCATGAACAGTGATATCCTCTCCGTGCAAAAATTGTTTAAGAAAGATCGGGATGACCCTTCCGTGCCCCAGATCATCCAGCTTCGGGCCATAGACATTAAAAAATCTATAGATAACAAATCGTGTCTTTTCCTGTTTCTGAAGCGCGAACAGGAAATGCTCGCACGCGGATTTGGAAGTAGAATAGCACCACCTGTGTATATTGGTAGCGCCCAGCACTCTCTCGTCTCCTTCTTGCCAGGGCACGTTTTTATTCCTGCCGAATACCTCTGAGGTAGAAGAGAATATTATCTTTGTCCTGTTTTCTGACGCTATCTTAAAGATATTGATAGCCGCCAGGAGATCCACTTCCATCACATTTAAGGGATTCGTGACATATTTTAAGGGATCAGCGATAGCCGCGAGATGAAACACCATGTCCCTGTTCTTTAGTTGATGCTTCATAAGAGACACGTCGCACACTGAATCCTGTATAAACTCAAACTTTTTATCAGACATGAGATGATCTATCTTTTTACCGTCTGACATATCTATAGCAGTGACCTTATGGCCTGATTTAAGAAGTCGTTCGCATATATATGACCCCAGAAAACCCGCTCCTCCCGTGACTAAAATATTTTTCATGTCTCTTTCTCCTCATCAGTTAATAGGTACTGTCAAAAAATAAACCACAGAGAACACAGAGGATTTTTTCTAGTTCCCTCTGTGTACTCTATTAGACTTTAGTTAGTCAATATTTGCTTAATAAAAATCTTTCTATTTAAAAACTAAAAGAATCCTTACATTTCTTCTAAAAATAC
>JAHIRR010000180.1 GCA_018818505.1 Candidatus Omnitrophota bacterium
ACCATATCCACATCAAGAAGCACCTCTTTAGCTGAAGTAGGAGGGTTTTTTCCAGAGAGATTTGCGCTGGGCGCAACTATAGGTAAAGATGCCTTGCCTATAAGCGCCAATGCCACTTTATTATCCGGCATGCGAATGCCTAGTTTCTCCTTTTTACTGTTAAGCGCCAGAATCGTCAAAGGGCCTGGCCAGAATTTCCTGACAACCTTTTCTGCGCGCTCTGATAGATTGACCTTTAGCTCTTTCAGCGCCTCGAATCTCGCAATGTGAATGGTAAAAGGCTTGTCCTTTGGCCTTTTCTTTATCCTGTAGAGCCTGTCAATGGCCTTTTTATCCAAAAGGTTCGCGCCAATCCCATACACCGTCTCAGTAGGAAAGACAACAAGCCCCCCATTCTTTAAGAGAGTAGCCCCTTCTTCTATAACCTGCAACTCCGGGAAATCAGGATTTACCTTTAATATCTTAGGATTCACAACCCCTCCCCCTGAAAAGTAGACAAAACAGACAATGACTGTTTTGTCTACTTTAGCGGGTGATTAAGATGCGGGCGGCTAGAAGCGCGGCATTCTTGGCGCCGGCCTTGCCGATAGCCATGCATGCAACAGGTACGCCTCCCGGCATCTGTACAGTAGAAAGTAAAGAATCTATTCCATTTAAAGCCTTAGTATGCATTGGAACGCCAATAACAGGCAAGTCTGTATAAGCGCTAACAACCCCTGCTAAGGCAGCAGACATGCCTGCCCCGCATATCAAGACCTTAATGCCTCTTTTTTTAGCAGACTTGGCATAAGCGCGCACTTTCTCTGGATTCCTGTGAGCTGAAATAACATTTACTTCATAGGAAATCTTTTTTTCTTTTAAGATCTTCTCTGTCTCAGCCATTGTCTCTGCATCAGATTTACTGCCCATTAATATACCTACTAAAGGTTTTTTAGCCATACTAGTTCCTCCTGATTGCCTTGTCTCCTATATCTCTTCTATAATGCATGCCGTCAAATTTCATCTTTTCTATTGCTTCGTATACATTTTGCTTTGCAGCTCTGATGTCGTCTCCAAAACCTGTCACAGCCAGGACCCTGCCACCACTTGTAAAAATCTTTCCGTCCTGGAATACAGTGCCTGCATGAAACACAACTATATCTTTCTTACCCTTGAAACTATCTGCCCCTTTTATCTCTTTATTTTTCTCATACGCTCCTGGATAGCCCCCAGACGAAGCAACAACTGCTATACAGGTCCTATTATCCCACTCGAGTTTTATCTTATCAAGGCTTCCATCAATACATGCCAGCATCACATCCACTAAATCAGATTTTAATCTTGGCAAAATTGCCTGTGTCTCAGGATCGCCAAATCTTACATTGAATTCCAGGACCATTGGACCTTTTTTTGTAATCATAATGCCGCCGTATAAAACACCTTTAAAAAACTTGCCTTCTTTTGCAAAGCCATCAATTATAGGTCTAAACACAATCTCTATTATCTTATTGAATAACTCTTGAGAGACAACTGGCGCCGGAGAATATGCGCCCATGCCACCTGTATTAGGCCCTTTGTCATTGTCAAAGATCCTTTTATGGTCCTGCGAGGAGACAAGCGGCGCTATTGTTTTGCCGTCGCTAAAAACAAGGATTGACGCCTCTTCACCTTCCAGGCAATCCTCGAGAATAATCCTTTCTCCTGCTGTGCCAAAAATCTTTTTGGTCAAGATATCGTCTATAGCTGCCTCTGCCTCCTTGATAGTCTGAGCAACTATAACACCTTTACCTGCTGCAAGGCCATCTGCTTTCACTACTATAGGCGCGCCTTGTTCTTTCAAATACTTCTTCGCGTTAGATGCATCGCTAAATACTTTAAAATCAGCCGTAGGTACACCAAATTTCTTCATGCTCTCTTTTGCAAAAATCTTACTGCCTTCAAGCATGGCAAGCTCTTTAGAAGGCCCAAATACCTTTAGATCTTCTTTATTAAATCTATCGACTATGCCCTGTACAAGCGGCACCTCAGGCCCGACCACAGTCAGATCTATTTTAGTCTCTTTTGCAAACCCTAAAAGGCCATCAATATCATCTGCTTGTATATCAACTATTTCAGCGATCTCTTTTATGCCGCCATTGCCAGGCGCGCAGAAAATCTTATCCACCTTTTTGCTCTGACTGATCTTCCATACTAATGTATGTTCCCGACCACCTGAGCCAACTACTAAAACCCTCATATTACAACTTCCCCTTTTCCTTTAATTATCTCGCCTATTGTCCATGACTTAAGCTTTAGACTCTTAATAACAGCATGCGCCTTACTCAGATCCTTCTTGTTTACTACAAGCACCATACCAATGCCCATATTGAATGTGCGATACATCTTTTTATCGTCTATCTTTGCCCGACGCTGGATCTCCCTGAATATGCCAGGTACGTGCCATGAATATTTATATATGAGCGCTGATGTTCGTTTTGGCAATACGCGTGGAATATTGTCATAAAAACCACCGCCTGTTATATGGGAAATAGCTTTCACTTTAACTTTTTTCAATAACTTCTGAATCGCCTTAACATAAATTATCGTCGGCGTTAAAAGTGTCTTTCCGAACTTCCCCTCTAATTCGCTTTTCTTAAAGACCTTTCTTGCGAGGCTAAATCCATTCGAGTGCAGGCCGCTTGACTGAATTCCGACAATCTTGTCCCCGGGTTTCGCAGAGCCCCCATCTATAATCTTCTTCTTTTCAACCACGCCCACGCAAAAGCCAGCCAGGTCATAGTCCTCGTCTTTATACATATCAGGCATCTCTGCTGTTTCTCCGCCTATGAGACCGCAGCCTGCTTGAGCACACCCATCAGCTATACCCTTAACAATGCCCTTTGCCTTTTTTCTATTAAGTTTTCCTGTTGCGAAATAATCCAGAAAGAAAAGCGGTTCAGCCCCGCAGACTACAATATCATTTGCGCACATGGCAACAAGGTCTATGCCAACTGTGGTATGTCTATTCAAAAGATTCGCAATCATGAGCTTTGTGCCCACGCCATCAGTTGATGAAACAAGTATTGGATTTTTGTATTTTATAGGGATCTCAGTAAACGCGCCAAACCCACCAATGCCTTTAACCATCTTCGCAATATCCTTCACAAACCTATTAGATTTATCTATATCCACGCCTGCTTTTTTATAGTCAATCATCTCTCACTCCTCTCTCAGATGAAATAATAAAGACCTGGTTTAATTTCAAATATACTGCCAGGTCTTTAATATATCTTTTTATCACTTCTATCTTAAGCTTTTATCCTTTTAAGAACTTCATGGTAAGCCTCTTCGATTCTCCCGAGATCGCGCCTGAAACGATCCTTATCTAACTTCTCATTGGTCTTTTTATCCCACAATCTGCATGTATCAGGCGAAATCTCATCTCCGAGCAACATCTTCCCCTTGTGCCTTCCGAATTCGAGCTTAAAATCAACCAGTTTCAACCCAGCCTTATTAAAAAAATCCTTGAGTATCTCATTGATGCTAAAAGAATAATCCTTTATCTTCTGCATCTCCTTGGCGCTGGCAAGGCCAAGCATCTCTATGTGATAATCGTTTATCAGCGGATCATGCAAATCATCTCTCTTATAATGATATTCCAGAACAGGCTTCTTTAATACAATACCTTCGTCAATGCTAAGAAGCTTTGAAAGCCCGCCTGCTGAGATATTGCGAATCGTCACTTCGACAAGCACAATATCCAGTTTCTTAACAAGCATTTCTCTTTCACTCAGCTTTTTCACAAAATGCGTGGGGATGCCTTTTGATTCCAAAAGCTGAAAAAGCGCGCATGAGATCTCGTTATTTATTACGCCTTTTTCTTTTATAGTTCCTCTCTTTGTAGCGTCAAACGCGGTCGCGTCGTCTTTAAAATCCTGAATAAATAAATCAGGTTTGTCAGTTTCGTAAACCTTTTTTGCCTTGCCTTCGTAGATCTTTTTACCTTTTTTCATA
>JAHIRR010000181.1 GCA_018818505.1 Candidatus Omnitrophota bacterium
AAATATTATTTAAATGCAGACAAAACAAAGTATCTTTTTCTTGCCTCTTTATTGCTGGGAGTATCTATCGCAACAAAGTATAATGCCGCGTATCTTGCTTTTACCTTTATCCCTTTATTTATTATGCAGATCATGAAAATACAGGATAGGAAGAGAACAGTTTTTTTATATTTAAAGGCAGGATTTTTTATATTTTTAGGATTTTTTATATGTGACCCATTTTTTGTTGTGCAGGCTGGAAAATATCTGCATAATTTGATGATATACAGTGAGGAGACAAAGTGTTACTGGAATGATGGGTATTTTAGTTTTTTTCCGAGACATCTTGTAGAAATAAGTTCTTTTATGTATTTAAATTTTATGGGTGTTATTATACTGCTTTTTGGTGCATGGGGGATATTTAAAAAATATAAAAAATTGTTTATTATAATTTTTTTCGTTATTCTGGCTTATGAAGTTTACTTTGGGATATATCTGAAGAATTATTCTCCGTTGCGCTATATAAACCCGCTTATCCCGATTGCGGCCTTGCTTTTTGGCTCAGGAGTGGATTTTATATTTAAGTGCAGAAAAAAACTTATGCCTGTCTTAATAGTATTTTTTCCCCTGTTGACTTATAACTACCTTGATATATGGCATGGCATGTCCTTTGGGCCTACTCATATTCAGAAAGCAAGGGCATTTATTGAGGAGAATATCCCGGAATTCACAACTATATGCATAATCTCCGATAACTATATACCCCAGCTTAATATGACAAGAGAGGCCTATGATTATTTAATCAGGAGCGCGGTTCAATGGGATAGTGTGCTTATGTATAAAGACATGGATGGTGAAAAAAACTACGACAGCGTTTTTAGGAAAATGAGAGCGGAAAGTTTAATGAAAAGGCCGCAGTATAATTTTGTCAGATGGGATAATAGCGTTGATACGGAAGAAAAGGCCGCAGAATTTCTAAAGAAAAACAGCGTAAAATATATAATTTCAAAAGATTCTATAATAATAGGCGGGAAAACGCTGGAAAGCACAAAGATAGCCTTATTTATTAAGGAATTCAGGCCCAGAAATAAAAGGATATACAAGGCTGTCTTTGCAGACGTGAGCTTATTTTTATACGAAGTTAATTAAATACTGCTAAAAATTTTTACACATGAAAACAAAAGTTATTATGACAATAGATACTGAACCGGATAATCAATGGGATTTAAGTTTAAGGAAAGACCCAACGTTTAGAAATATAGCGGAATTAACAAAGCTTCAAAGATTATTCGATAAGTTTTATGCTAAGCCTACTTACCTGACTTCGTTTTCAGTTGTAAAAAGCGGAGCTGTTGCGGTATTGAAAGATATTGCAAAATCGGTGAATTGCGAAATTGGAACGCATTTGCATGCGTGGGAAACACCGCCGTTTAAACGCCATATTAAAGGTAACGGTACTTATCTGCATCAGTATGCTTTTGATGCGCAGAGCCAAAAATTAGCTAATTTAGATAACCTGATTTCAGAGACATTTGGTTGTAAACCTGTTTCATATAGGGGTGGCAGATGGTCTTTTGATAAAAATATACTCTCAATACTTTCTGAATACAAATATCTGGTTGATAGTTCGGTATCTCCTGGAATATCATGGGAAAATGACGGAGGAATAGATTTTAAAAAATGGGCCTCAAGAGATTGCTTTCTTGAAGCTAAAGATGCGCAAGGCATATTAGAAATCCCGCCTACCATAGAGATAAGGGCCAAGATGCCGCTGACCTCAAAATTTTTATACCTAAATACTCCAAATTGGACACATATGGAGGGAATGCTAAGAAGACTTGTGAATTTTAATATTATCTGGCTTGATCCATCTTTTAATAAATTTAAAGATATGAAATGGGTTTGTGATAAACTTTTGGCCGAAAACGTAAACTACTTGAACATTATGTTTCATTCCTGCGTGATTATTCTCGGAGGAAGTCCTTATACGATGAGCGGAGAAAATGTAAAGAATTTTTTTGAAAGACTGGAAAAGCTTTTAGATTATTTATTGAGAGTTAAAAAGTTAGAAACTCTGACGCTTCGAGAATTCTATAGTTATAGTAAAGATAATTTTACAAAAGAACAGGCATTATGAGTATTATAAGAATATCAAAAACAGAATGGATATGCGCTTTAGACGATAAAACAGTAGGCCATTTCGGAGCTATTCTAGTAGAACTTAAAGTTGGGCCTCGAAAGATTAATGCCGCATGGGGAGTTGATTTGATGGTTTTGCCGGAATACAGGAAAAAAGGCCTGGGCATAGCGTTAGTTAAAGAAGCTAATCAGCATTTTGATGCTTTTTTAGCTATTGGCGGAAATGATATGTCCTCCAGCCTCTTTATAAAAATGGGCTGGACTTATTTAGGGAAAGTACCTTATTATATCAGGGTCTTGGATCCGGATACTCTATTTAAATCAAAAGGTAAAAATTTATTTATGCCGGTTCTTGTTAAAATATATAACTATCTAAATAAGCCTGTGAAACCTGATGGGGTTGAAGTCGGTGTTATAGATAATTTTAAAGAAGAAGCTGATTTGTTTTGGAGGGAGATAGAGCGTTTTTATAAAATAATTATCCCTCGGAACAAGGCCTATCTTAACCGGAAATATGATTTACGGCCAGAGAAGCATTATGTTAGATTTCGCGCTGCCAGAGGAAAACAAGTTTGCGGTTACCTTATTGCGCGTATTACTAAAACAGAATCTGATTATACGGAGGGGTTGATTGTAGATATTATTGTAAGGCCGAACGATAAAAATACAGTACGCGCATTAATTTTTACCGCATTGAAATATTTGAAAAGTGAAAATTGCTCTATTGTGCGGTGTTGCATAAACAATAAAGACATAGAAAAGATTATTGCAAGCTGTGGTTTTATAAAACGAAAGCCTCATATGCGCTTTTTGATAAAGAAAAATATAGATGGCTTGGAAGAGCTTTATAGGTTAGATAATTGGCATATAACATCAGGTGATTCCGATATAGACCGGTAGTATTATGTAATAAGGGGCTGATAAGCGCGGGATATGCTGGAAGATTAGCTTATAGAGGAGGAAGTGTTATGGATTTAAAGGGATGGGATAAGATGGAAATTAAAGAAACCGAGGAGTTGCCTAGTAATGCATGGGCATTGGGTTATTACCACTCATCTCATGAAAATTGGGATGGCAAGACCTGGGCAAGAAATTTACATGAATTAAAAATACGGGATTTGGCTTTATTTGCGTTAGGAGATATAAGAGGTAAAAAAATATTAGATATAGGATGCGGGCCTGGGATTTATATGCTTACGATTGCGAAAATGGGTGGAAAAGTTTCTGGCCAGGATATTTCTTCAGATTATGTCAGCAAGTCTTCGATGCTTTTGAGAGAAAATGGATTTGATGCAGATGTAAAGGCAGGAGATGCAGTTAAATTATTATTTGATGATAATTATTTTGATGCGGTTTTTTCAGCAGATTTTTTTGAACATATTGACTATGAGCAGAAAAATCAAGTCATATCAGAAGTTTATAGAGTATTGAAACCAGGAGGCATATTAACTATAAAGACTCCTAATTTAGATTATTTAAAACTCTCTACATTTTTAAAAAGATGCGCAGTGATGCTCAGGTTAAAATCACCATTCAATATATATATTCCGCATACTCATGATAATCCAGATAATGAACATCATGGATTGGCTACTTACGCAGAGCTTTCGAAGATTTTATTTAATCATATGTTTTCTTGCCCAGAGGTAATTAACATACCTTTGAAAAGGAAAGGGCTGCCTAAGTGGGTTACTAATTTTTTATTTGGAAAAAAGAGATTTAATGAGCAAATAATTGTTACTACGCGCAAGCCGTTATTTTATGGGTTTTATAGTGGTTAATAAAATGTACACAGAGTGGGATATTATGTGCGGGATATGCGGGAAGGTTAGTTTGAATGTGAATAATAGGGTTAGCGATTAGAGATTGCTTCGTCCCGACTTCGTCGGGACTCGCAATGACAAGGGCAATGTCAGGTGTCGCAATGACATATGTGGGGTTGGGGCACAGGATGTTTATAGATATGCAGGATCGGAGGATAAAATGAAACTGTCAGTGGTGATACCTGTTTTTAATGAGGAGAAGACCATAAAAGAGATCATCGGTAAGGTGCAGGCTGTGGGTATCGATAAGGAAATAATCATAGTCGATGACGGCTCTACAGATGGAACAAAAAAAATATTGCAGGAGTTGAAAAGCGATAATATCAAGGTCTTTTTTCATGAGAAGAATTCAGGAAAAGGCAGGGCCTTAAAAACAGGATTTAAGCAGGTCAGGGGGGATGTCGTCATTATCCAGGACGCGGATCTGGAATATGACCCTGAAGAATACAAGGCATTATTGGACCCTATCATAACGCATGATGCTGATGTAGTATATGGCTCAAGGCTATCAGGCGGCAGGACAGTAAGGGCGTATATGTTCTGGCATAAAGTAGGCAATGCCGTGCTGACATTTTTTACGAATTTTCTTTATAACACCACTATCACTGATATGGAAACAGGATATAAAGTGTTTAAAAGAGAGGTTACGAATGATCTTGATATAAAATCCAGGGATTTTACGGTTGAGGCGGAGATAACAGCCAAGGTTTTTAAAAAAAGATATATAGTTTACGAAGTGCCGATTTCTTACTATGGCAGGAGTTATTCAGAAGGTAAGAAAATAAGATGGTATCATGCCATAAGCGCAATATGGGCTCTTATAAAATATAAATTCATGGATTGATGGAGATAAAAGTGAAAAAGGAAAGAGTAACAAGAGATTACGGATTTTTCGAAGGTTTCTTAGCGAAGAAGAGGGCAGAGATAGCGGATAAATTGATACCTCCTGCATCCAGGAGAGGTAAAATACTGGATATAGGCTGTGGCAACTACCCTTATTTTCTTAATAGTATAGATTTTGCTGAGAAACATGGAGTAGATCAAAATTTATCAAATAGCTGCGATGATCTCCCGCGGAATATAAAGTTACAAAAGTTCAACATCGAAAAGGAAAACAAGGTTGATTTTCCGGATGAATATTTTGACGTAGTGACTATGCTGGCGGTACTGGAGCATATAGATCCTGTAGTGCTGTCTGAAAGAATCAAGGAAATATATAGGATCTTAAAACCAAAAGGTAGTTTTATTATTACGACTCCGGCATTATGGACAGTTCCGATATTAAGTGTCATGTCTAGACTTAAATTAATAAGCCCGACAGAAATAAAAGAGCATAAAATATTATATTCTCTAAGCGATATATTAGGAGTGTTTACCAAAAGTGGTTTTTATCATGAAAAAATAGCATCTGGTTATTTTGAGTTATTTATGAATATCTGGTTAAGAGCGGAAAAATGAGAGATTATGTGCGGGGTGCTTGCGCATTGGGGCAGGAGGATGAGTAGGTGTGGGTTCTCGACTCGGCCGCTTTGTGGCGGCCTCGCTCGAACAATATTGGAGGAGATTGCTTCTCCCCGCCTGCGGCGGGGATCGCAATGACAGGGGGGGTGAGGGGTTGACTTTCCTGTTTTATATGGTATACTGTTTCGTATAAGTGCTAAAAATAGCACTTTGGAGAAATTATATGCAATATATCGAATTAAAGGAAAATTTAAAGGATTTTACGGTTTTTTCCTTAGCTGACATTAAAGCGATAGACAGTGTTTTTCACAGAAGAAGGCTTAATGAATGGCAGGATAAAGGGTATATAAAAAAAATTATCAGGGGATATTATGTATTTTCTGATATAGAGATCAATGAAAATGCGCTTTTTGAGATCGCGAATAGAATATATAGCCCGTCTTATATTTCATTTGAGATGGCGCTTTCTTATTATGGCTTGATCCCCGAGGCTGTATACGGCGTAACATCCGCGGCTACGCGCAGGACTTATAGATTTAAAACGTTTGCTGGTGAATTTTTATACAGGAGTGTAAAGCCAGGGCTTTTTTTTGGTTATAATATAGCCGGAGATGACAAGAAGCGGTTTAAAATAGCTTGTCCTGAAAAGGCAATACTGGATTATTTTTATATGCACCCGGCCATAAAAGAAGCCAGTGATTTTATTGACCTGCGTATTAATAGAAAGGTTTTTATGGAAGTAGTTTCCCTGAAAAAATTAAAGATTTTACTTCGCAAGTTCAGGCAGAAATCCCTGAATAAAAGAATCAGGAATTTTATGGAGTTTATCAGACATGCTTGATATAAAACAAATCGAATCATTTTACCCGAAATACTTAAGGCAGTTTAAAAGAAATCTGCTGAGGGAATATTTACAATATAAAATCCTGGAAATTATTTTCTCTTCTGACTATGGAAATAAGCTGTCTTTTATGGGTGGCACGGCGATTCATATTATTCATTCAAATACAAGATTTTCCGAAGATCTGGATTTTGATAATTTAGGGTTAGATAAAAAAGATTTTGAAAAATTATCAGCATTCATTCAAAGACGTTTAAGATTAGAGGGCTATGACATAGAAGCTGAAACTTCTTTTAAAGGGGCATTTCGATTGTATGTGGGCATAAAAGGATTGCTTTATGAAAATGGGCTTTCATACCATAAGCGGGAAAAGTTATTTATTTATATTGATATGGAACCACAGAATTTTTCTTATCATCCCGACAAGATTATACTGAACAAATTTGGCATTTTCTCGAGAATTAATGTTGTGCCTTTGGATATACTGTTGGCTCAAAAGTTATATGCTATTTTTATGCGCAAGAGGGCCATGGGCAGGGATTTTTATGATACTATATTTCTTTTTGGGAGGACAAGGCCAAATATTGAATATTTAAGAAAAAAGATGAAGATAAAAGATATGGCCGATCTTAAGAGCAGGATTTTAAGAAAGTGTGACGCCTTGAATTTTAAGAATTTAGTGTCTGACGTGGAACAATTTCTTTTTATGCCGGAAGACGCAAAGAAAATTTTGTTATTCCCTGAATATATAAAAAAGATATAAAAATCCTGAGATTGCTTTTCCCCGCCTGCGGCGGGGATCGCAATGACAGGGATGGATTCCCGCTTTCGCGGGAATGACAATGGTGTAGAAGGGTTCTCGACTCGCTTCGTTCGCTCGAACGATATTGTGGGGGGGGCGTGGGTTAGAGATTGCTTCATTTTGATCGAGTAGGCTTAGGTTCTTTTTACGAAAAGACCTTGACAATGTAGTTACATTATGCTAATATTGTAGTAGAAAAGAAAAGGGCTTCTTAGATGCGCATTAATGCTTTTGAATGGGATGAGAAGAATGAAGATCATATAGCTAAGCATGGAGTAGCTATTTTTGAGGTTGAAGAATTGATTTCGTTTGGCAGACCTTTTTATCGGAGAACAAGAGAAGGTAAATATATTGCTTATGGTGTTAGTGAAGAAGGAAGGCATCTTTTTATTGTTTTTGCTATGAAAGGGAGTGCTCGGGTAAGAGTAATTAGTGCTAGAGATATGGCTGAGAAAGAAAAGCGTTATTATAGAAAGAGAAAAGGGGTGAAGTGATATGAGGAAGAAATTACCTAAATTTAAATCTGAAGAAGAAGAAGCTCGTTTTTGGGCTACACATAGTCCTCTTGATTATCCGGATGAATTTACTGATGTAGAGGAACCGCTTGAGATTTCGCCAAGTCTCTTGAAGAAGGTTAAAGAGAGAAGGGAAGAGAGAAAACGGCTCCTTACTCTTAGGATTGGACAACATCAGATTGATTTGGCCAAGGTTATTGCCAGATGTAGAGGCATTGGATATCAAACTCAGATGAGGATGTGGGTTATTGAAGGGATGCGTAAAGACATTGCAGCGCATCCGGAGATAAGAAAACTTATTACTGCAAAATAACTCTATAAAGTTGTTAACCCGCCATAAAAATGCGATAATCATTAGACAGGGATACTATCGGTTCAGGGAAAAGGAAAAGATGTATTGAATCATTGGAGTTGTGGCATAGGGTGTTTGTGGATGGGAAGAATATTTGGAATGGGGCTCGCTTTGCCCGCTCGAACGATATTGTGATGGTGAGGGGTGGGCTAGAAAGGGAAAAAGATTTTATGTGCGGGATATGCGGGAAGATAACTTTAGATTCTAACAGCAGGTTGGATGAGGCGTTGATCCGCGGGATGTGCGGGACTTTGGCTCATCGCGGGCCTGATGATGAGGGGGTGTGGATTAGAGATTGCTTCGTCCCGACTTCGTCGGGACTCGCAATGACATATGTGGGATTGGGGCATCGGCGGCTTAGTGTTATTGATGTTTCTTCTGCGGGGCATCAGCCTATGGGGAATGAGGATGGGTCTATATGGCTGGCGATGAACGGGGAAGTATATAATTTTCCGGAACTCAGAAAAGATTTAGAGCAAAAAGGACATATTTTTAAATCACATACAGATACGGAAGTTATTTTGCATCTATATGAGGAAAAGGGTATTGATTGCCTTGGTGATTTAAGAGGGCCGTTCGCGTTTGCTATATGGGATGAGAAAAGGCAAAGGTTGTTTATTGCCCGCGATAGAATGGGTAAAAAGCCAGTTTATTATATGTACAGGAATCAGACGTTGATATTCGCGTCTGAGATCAAGGCGATTCTTCAGGATCCTGAGGTTTCGGTGGAGGTGAATAGAGGCGCTGTCACTGATTATTTGAGTTATGGGTATGTGCCTACGCCTCTAAGCATGTTTAAGGGTATTATGAAATTACCCCCTGCGCATTTTATGATCTATGAGAAGGGCAATATAAAGATAGAGAGATACTGGGAATTGGATTTTTCAAAGAAGATCAAACTTTCTGAGCCGGAATGCTGCAGTAGGATCATGGAGCTCGCAGAAGAGGCGGTTCGCATAAGGATGATCAGCGATGTGCCGTTAGGGGCTTTTTTGAGCGGCGGGATCGATTCAAGCGCTGTAGTCTATATGATGAGTAAATTGAGCTCAAGGCCTATAAAGACGTTTTCTATAGGTTTTGAGGATAGGGAATACAGTGAATTAAAGTTTGCCAGGAAGATAGCTGATAGGTTTGGCACAGAGCACAAGGAGTATATGGTCAAACCTGACGCTATAGAGGTATTACCAAAACTCGTATGGCATTACAATGAACCGTATGCGGATTCTTCAGCTCTCCCGAGCTATTATGTGGCTAAGATGACCCGGCAGGAAGTTACTGTGGCCCTTAATGGGGACGGGGGAGATGAGTGTTTTGGCGGATATGAGAGGTTTATGGCGGCAAGGTTCGCGGAGTATTTAAAAATAATTCCCGCGCCTTTTTTAAGAGCTATTGCAGGGCGATTGCCTGAATCTCTCGGGCTTAAGGATTTCAGGACGAGGCTGAAAAGATTTTTATTAATGGCGTCAAAACCTTATCGTGAAAGGCATTATAACTGGGTCAGTATTTTCAGAGATAGCGAAAAAGAAGATCTATTCAGTGACGCGTTTAAGAGAGAGATAAAGGATAGAGATAGTTTCGCGTATCTTGATAATGCCTTTGATAGATGCCGGTCTAAGGATGTAGTGGATAAGGTCATGTCAGCGGATATAATGACCAATCTCCTGGATGACCTGCTGGTAAAGATGGATATCGCTACTATGGCGAATTCACTGGAAGGCAGGTCTCCGTTTCTTGATCATAAGGTCATGGAGTTTTCGGCTTCAATCCCCAGCAATATAAAAATAAAAGGGGTAAGGTTAAAGTATATACTTAAAAAGGCATTAAAGAATAAACTGCCTGATGAGATATTAGGAAGAGGGAAGATGGGGTTTGGCGTGCCTTTGGACAGCTGGTTCAGGGGCGGGTTAAAAGATTATTCCCGCGGGATTTTATTGAGCGATAAGTGCGTCAAGAGGGAGTATTTTAGAAAAGAGGCTTTAAAGAATATATTGGATGACCATTGCGATGGCAGGGCTAATAATGGGGCTCGGATATGGAGCCTATTGTTTCTGGAGCTATGGCATAGGATGTTTATTGATAAGGAGAATATATAGCAAGCGCCCTTGTGCCACAAGGGTACGGGGCAGGCAGTACAGGTAATAATTTTTTTAATTTTTTTGAAAGAAAAATGACACGCTCCTGTGTCTTATATAATAGGGGAGGTTTAAACCTGCCCTACATGTTACAGGGAGGAGGTGAATAAATAGGTTGATTTAGGAGGTTTGGCAGTAGTATAATTACACAGGAGGAAGAGA
>JAHIRR010000182.1 GCA_018818505.1 Candidatus Omnitrophota bacterium
GTTCCTATCTCTCCAGTGATCTCCAGAAACCCCATACGCTCCTCGATCCCATATTGCATGTGAGAGATAGCCTCCTGGTGCTTCTTGCTAAGATAAAGGAAATTAGGATCTGATGTTACATTGAATGGTTTTTCTTTCAATCCGTAAAAGTCCAAATACATATACTTGGATTATAACACCTTTGAATGCCTCTGGTAAAGAAAAAACTTGAATAATGATGGATTTTAGCTTATAATATATACAAATAGAGGAGGACTCATGTGGAGTGGAATCAATAGAAGGAAGTTTCCCAGGGCAAAATACCCGTGCAAGATCAGCGTGAAAAAAAAGGATCGTCCTGATAGCGTATCAGCCGTCACTGAAAACATCGGCACAGGCGGCATATGCGCAATGCTCCCCAAGGATCTGGGGATATTTGCGCCTGTTGAGGTCCAGCTGGACCTTCTCGATGCCCAGCCTGTAGTAGAGTGCGACGGTACGATCGTGTGGATAGTCTCGAACAAGGAAGACAAGGCCCTGGCCTTTGATACAGGAATTGAATTTACAACCTTGAACAGAAAAGACGCTGATAGAATAAATTTTATCGTGGAAAAAGTCTTACAGGAGTAATGGGGCTATGACACAGGAAAGAAGGAACTTTAATCGAACAGTATTGTCAACGGCACTGCGTTACCAGAAAAAGGGTTCGCAAAGATTCGGTAACTCGATCTGCCGTGATATAAGTAAAAGCGGTATCGGCTTTACATCAGATGAATTCTTCCCTGTTTCTACAAGTCTCGTCTTTGAGCTTCAGCACCCCCAAACAAACCAATTCATAAAAGCCGCGGGAGAAATAGTCTGGATCTCCAGCCAGCCGCATTCTGAGAGGTATTCCGCAGGCGCAAGGTTTTTTGGCCCGCCAGTAGCTATCTAACTAAAAAATAAACCACAGAGTACACAGAGAAAAGCTATAATTAAAAAAATCTCTGTGTCCTCAAGCAATAAATACAAGGATCTATAAGGTTTAGTCATAGTTTACTAAAAATATAAGCTATAGATGACAGGTATAGCTTGTTGTAAAGAGGACGCAGAGAAGGGTATTGGACTTAGACAGGTAACTTTAAATTCCATACAATAAATTATAAATTTACTCTGTGTTCTCTGTGGTTTCAATAGCCCTTCCTTGACAAATCAAGCCTTACCGTGTATACTTTTTAACACTATCCGCCTTCGTGCATACGGCTAATCATAGAAGATAGCCTACGGCGGGATTTAATTATGGCTGAGAGGGAAAGCAAGCAAAGTATAAATAAAGTAATGGCCTTGCTTAAGGTATTGGACAGGGATAAGCGCTATGATCCTGAGGCATATTCCTTTGTCATGTCCGCGTTAAACTTCACAACAAAAAAACTCAAAAGAAAAGGCCATGTGAGCGGCATGGAGCTGCTTGAAGGGATAAAGGACTATGCCATTGAACAGTTTGGCCCAATGGCAAGGCTGGTGTTTGAGCGCTGGGGCATAAAAAAGACTGACGACTTTGGCGAGATAGTCTTTAATATGATAGATGCCGGGATGCTCGGCAAGACTGAGAAAGATTCGAAAAGGGATTTCAAGAGAAGGTTTGATTTTAAGGCCACGTTTGACAAAGCCTGCAAGTATTCCATCCACTGATCTTCCAAATATTTTATTTTTCTGAAGATTTTTCTTGAGTTTAGTTTGGATCTGTATTAAAATAAACCTGTGATGAGAAAAATTTTAGCGTTTCTATTCTTGTGTAGTTTCTTATGCAGCCTTCCTGCATTCTCTGAGGAGACAGAGGTGGCTTCAGAGATCATCACCGTAGATCCTGACGGTGAATTTTTCATAATAAGGCACGGCTATGATGCCGGAATAGGGATGGGTGATGGATTTATTGTGCATAGGGGTGGTGAAAAAATAGCGGAGGCGCACATTATTGAGGTGCGTCCAGCTGTCTCAGCCGCAGAGATACTCAGGACAGTAGGCGACTATGAGATCCGCGAAGGAGACAGCGTATTACTTGTAAAAAGGCCTTCTCAGGTAAAGCGTGACTATGCCCTCAGGCCAGCAGTTAGCGAAAAGGGAGATACATTTAGCCTTAATATACATAGTAAGCCTAAAAGGGTGTTTACGTATGCTGCTCTGGCCTTGCAGGAAAATGGTTTTTCAGTGATCTCTTCGAGCAGGACTACAGGCACCATACTGGCGAAAAAACCCATAGCGCTTTCTATCCTAAAAGAACTGTGGGCTGACGCGGTAGCGGCGATAGATCATAATCTCGTAGCTACATTCGAGATAAAAGGAGATGGGGATCTTTCCTCCTTAAGTGTATCATCTTTTAAAGAGCATTCTCAGAAAGAAAAATATATAAAACGGCCCGTTACAAGAGACTCAAAATACTATAATGAGCTGATAGAGATAGTTTCTGAAATAAAAAAGCGCTCTGAATATTGAAGAGGACAAAACACAAGAAGTCATTATTAAGGATTTACGATTTATTATATAAAAGATTCGGGCCAAGAGGGTGGTGGCCTGCTGATACAAGATTAGAGATAATAGTAGGCGCCATACTGACGCAGAATACAGCGTGGGTCAATGTTGAAAAGGCGATTGTAAATCTAAAGAAAGCAAGAGCATTAGACTTAAAGCAGCTCTCCCGGATCCCTGAGAAAAAGCTCGCTGGCTTAATAAGGCCGGCAGGTTATTATAATATAAAAGCCGGGAGGATAAAGAATTTTTTAACGTTTCTGGATGGCGAGTATAAGAACAGCCTAGAAAAGATGTTCAAGGGGAATACGCGTGCGCTAAGAAAGGAGCTTTTAAGTATAAAAGGCATAGGGCCTGAGACAGCTGACAGTATCCTTTTGTATGCCGGCAAAAAACCAGTATTTGTGGTAGATGCGTATACAAGGAGGATATTCTCAAGGCATCGTTATATCGATGAAGATGCTGATTATGACCATCTGCAAAGGCTGTTCTCGAGAAACCTGGCGCCTAATGTAAGATTATTTAATGAATTTCATGCCCTGATAGTAGAGCTGGGCAAGAATATATGTAAGTCAAAAAAACCATTATGTAACAAATGCCCGATACGGAGGATGAGACATGACTGAAGAACCAAAGGTACAACCGGAACAGAAACCAGAACAGAAAACAGAAGACAGAGCACAGATAACAGAAAAAAAGAGCGAGCAGAAACCCGAGGCAAAGAAAAGAGAAGCAGTCGAGAAACCGGCCAATTGCATGAAGTGCAATAAGCGGCTTCAGAGAAAAACCTGCTACTACAGGAATGAAGGCTACTACTGCAGTAAAAGATGCTGGACGCTGGCTGTAGAAGCCGCTACTAAGAAAAAAGAAGACGAAAAAGCAAAAAAAGGAAAATAGTCTCATGATAGAAGAGCGCCGCAAACACTATCGCGCCAAAAGGCAGATACCGCTTAAAATCGCTGACAAAAGTTTTGACGTAATAACAGAGACAGCGGATATAAGTTCAGCTGGGATAAATTGCCGCATCACCAGGCTCCTGCCGATGATGTCAAAAATAGTGGTTATTCTTCTTATCCCCACAAAGGCCGATGGAAAACATACGAAAAAAATAACGTGCAAGGGAGTTGTGGTCAGATCTGAGCCTGTAATATTGCAAGGCGTTGAAAAGGCCCATCATAACGTGGCCATCTTTTTCACGGATATATCGAAAAAAGATCAAAAGATAATAGATGCCTACCTGGGTTCTGAAGGCACAATCGAAGAAGAAATCCGCATCATAACCTAGACCCATAAACTGTAATGGCCAAGGCAAAAACGCCTCGAGATGTAAAACTCATCATTGGAATGCTGGCAAAAGACAAAAAACTCTTCGA
>JAHIRR010000183.1 GCA_018818505.1 Candidatus Omnitrophota bacterium
GACTGTTTTGTCTACTTTAGTTTTTGACAAAATTCTTCAACAACTTTTTCCCGTCTTCTGTCAGAATTGACTCAGGGTGAAACTGTACGCCAAACACGGTAAACTTCTTGTGCTTCAATGCCATAATCTCTTCGTCCTTTGTGCGGGCAATAATTTGCAAAACCCTGGGCAAGGATTTTTTTTCTACTATTAAAGAATGGTACCGCGTTGCCTCAAATGGATTTGCAATGCCATTGAAGATGCTGCTTCCTTTATGGTAGATCATTGAGGTCTTGCCATGCATCAACCGCTTGGCTCTTACAATCTTCCCTCCAAAGACCTCTGCGATGCACTGGTGGCCAAGACACACGCCCAATATAGGTATCTTCCCTGAGAATTCTTTTATAACAAGCTTGGAAATGCCTGCGTCTTTTGGCCTGCCTGGACCAGGAGATATGACTATGTGACTCGGTTTTAAAGCGCGAATATCCCTTAAAGAGATCTTGTCATTCCTGTGGACAATTAATTTTTCGCCAAGTTCAGACAGATATTGCACGAGATTATAGGTAAAGGAATCATAATTGTCGATCATGAGAATCATAAAACACCCTTAACTGTAAATGTCATTGCGAGGAGCGAAGCGACCGTGTCCCGTTCCAAATCTTTGATTTGGAACGGGACGAAGCAATCTCTCTTTTTTGAGATTGCTTCGCTTCGCTCGCAATGACGCCCTACTCCAACCCTTCCTCAGCCATCTCAATGGCCTTGACCATGGCCTTTGCCTTATTGACTGTCTCCTGATATTCTCTCGATGGCACCGAATCAGCTACTATGCCGGCGCCTGCTTGTATAAAGGCGTTTTTCCCTTTTACAAGTATGGTCCTTATGTTGATACAGGTGTCCATGTTGCCATTAAAACTAAAGTAGCCTACTGCGCCTGCGTAAGGCCCGCGCCTCGAGTTTTCCAGCTCATCTATTATCTCCATCGCGCGTATCTTTGGCGCGCCGCTAACAGTGCCTGCGGGAAACGCGGCCTTTAAGACATCGTACGCGTTCTTGCCTTTGGCGAGCTTGCCCACGCAATTGCTTACTATATGCATGACATGTGAATACTTTTCTACAAACATAAACTCTGACACCTTTACGCTGCCAGCCTCGCACACTCTGCCTATGTCATTTCTGCCAAGATCCACGAGCATGACATGTTCCGCTCTTTCCTTTGCATCCTGTAAAAGCTCTTTCTCAAGACGAGCATCCTCTTCTTCATCCTTGCCTCTCGGCCTTGTCCCTGCAATAGGGCGCGTTTCGACAATTCCATTCTCGCATCTTACAAGGACTTCAGGCGAAGCGCCTATCATCTTTACATCGCCAAAATTTAAATAATACATGTATGAGGAGGGATTCAGGGATCTAAGCTCACGATATACATCCAGAGGATCGCAATTCAAGGTGGTGCGAAAACGCTGCGAAAGCACAGCCTGTATAATATCGCCTGATGTAATATATTTTTTCGCCTTTCGCACAACATCCTCAAACCCCTTTTTTGTAAAATTCGATTCGATCTTATGAGCAACTTTTATCTTTCTCTTCTTTGTCTTTTTTAGCGGTTTATTTAATTTTCTTATAATCTTGTCTATCTTCTTTACCGCGTTATCGTAATCCCCTTGTCCCTTGTCCCTTGTCCCTTGTCCCTCCGGATAAACATTCACCACCACCTTAATCTTATGCGTTGAATGGTCAAATATTATATGGCTGTCTGCCATCACGAAAATAGCGCCTGGGACATTTAGATCGTCTGGATTTCTATCCGGCAATTTTTCGAAAAACCTAACTGTGTCATATCCCATATAGCCTACAAGCCCGCCTGAAAATCTTGGCAGGCCCTTTACATCGGCCGGCTTAAAAGCGCTCATGATCTCTGCTATCTCTTTTAAAGGCGAGTTTGAGCTTTTAAAAATAATCGACGGCTCTATACCAATAAAAGAAAATCTCGCTATCTTCTCCTCGCCTTCAACAGACTCCAGGAGATATGAATAATCGCCTTTCATTTTCACAAAGGCAGACACTGGCGTAAGCAGATCCGCGAGTATCTCGCGATATACAGGTATTACATTTGCCTTCCTTGCCAGATTTACAAATTCTTTTTTTGACGGATAATACATAATTAAAAGTTACAAGAAGTTACACGATGTTACAAGATGTTACATGAGGTTGCTTCCGTAACTTCTTGTAACCTCTTGTAACCTCCTGTAACCTCATGTAACCTTCCTATAGAAGCAGCTCCTATTCCCCGTATGACACGCTACGCCCTTTTGTCTTACCTTTATAAGAAGCGTGTCCATGTCACAATCATAATAAACACCTTTTACAAATTGAAAATTTCCTGAGGTCTCGCCCTTTACCCAGTACTTCTTTCTGGAGCGCGACCAGTAACAGGTCTTGCCTGAGGCAAGTGTCCTTTTTACTGAGGAGCTATTCATGTACGCCAGCATCAAGACCTCGCCAGTCTTGTAATCCTGCACTATCGCAGGTATCAGTCCATTTTTATCAAACTTCAGGTCTTTGATCTTCATATCCGCACTCCTACGCCTTTCTTTTGCAGGTACTCTTTTGTATCTTTTATTGAATATTCTCTAAAATGAAAAATAGATGCGGCAAGCGCTGCATCTGCCTTGCCATCTGTCAAGACCTCATGCAAATGCTGGAGATTTCCCGCGCCCCCAGACGCTATAATCGGGATGTTCAAATTCTCAGAGAACGCCTTTGTCAATTCTATGTCGTACCCGTCTTTAGTGCCGTCCTTATCCATGCTTGTAAGAAGGATCTCGCCCGCGCCAAGCTTTTCCACCTTTTTGCCCCACTCAAGCGCATCGATCCCAGCCGCTGTCCGACCCCCATTAATATAAACCTCCCATCTCAACCCTTGTCCCTTGTCTCTTGTCCCTTGTCCCTTTTTCGCGTCAATAGCCACCACAACACACTGACTCCCGAACCTCTCTGAAGCCTTCTTAACGAGTTCAGGATCCTTTACTGCAGCAGTGTTGATCGACACCTTGTCCGCGCCAGCGTTCAATAGATCCCTGATATCATTGATATTTCTTATGCCGCCCCCGACTGTCAGCGGCATAAAAACCGTCTCTGCTGTATGCCTTACGACATCCAGCATGATCTGCCTCTTCTCATGGCTCGCTGTAATGTCCAAAAAAACAATCTCGTCTGCCTCTTCTTTATCGTAAAACTGCGCAGCCTCTACAGGGTCCCCCGCATCCTTCAGGTTCAAAAACTTCACACCCTTGACAACCCTGCCATCCTTGACATCCAGACATGGAATAATGCGTTTTGTCAACATAATAGAGCTTCCGCGTCTAAAGTAGACAAAACAGACAGTGACTGTTTTGTCTACTTTAGCTTCCGCGTAGGTTCCGCGATTCTTATAGCGGCCTCGAGGTCGATATTGCCCTCGTACAGAGCCCGTCCGACAATGACTCCCTCTAAATCCTTGCTTCCAATATCCTTTAACTTCTTAATGTCCTCCAGGCTTGAGACACCGCCAGATGCGATCACGGAAATATTCACAGAACTCAAAATCTTTTTCAGCCTCCCTATATTAGGCCCTTTTAATGTCCCGTCCACCGCAATATCAGTTACAACAATCGTCTTTACGCCTATATTTTTTATCTTCTCAAGCATTGCCTCGGGCGTTAAGTCTGTGTCCTCAGTCCATCCCTTTTTCGCTATCTTGTCCCCTGAAAAATCTATGCCAAGCACTATCTTTTCGTTAAATCTGGAGATCATATTCTTTAAAAATTCAGGGTCCTCAAACGCCTTTGTGCCGATTATTACACGCGCGGCGCCGTCTTTCAAAAAATATTCTACATCTTTATCCCTGCGCAGGCCTCCACCGACTTCACATGGTATATTTACACTCTTTATAATGCTGGTTATGATATCTCGATTTCTAACCTCGCCGTATTTTGCGCCATCCAGATCCACTATATGCAAAAAAGAAGCGCCCTTATTCTGCCACTTGAGCGCCATCTTAACTGGATCCTCTGAATAGGACTTCTCCCTATTGAAATCGCCCTGATACAGCCTCACGACCTTTCCATTAATAATATCTATTGCAGGAATAATTATCATAAACTTAGACCTGTTCCACCGCGTAGGTGGAATTAATTCCACCTACGCGGTGGAACAGGTACCCAACCTCATAGATTCACAAAATTTTCCACGATCTTTAATCCAACGCCCTGGCTCTTCTCAGGATGAAACTGAAATGCGATTATATTATCTTTTTGGATGCCAGAAGTAAATTTCACGCCATAATCTGTCTCGCAAAGAACCATACTTCTATCCTCAGGCTCGACGTAATACGAGTGCACGAAGTACATAAAACTCCCATCCGCCACGCCATCTAAAATCGAGCATCGAGCATCGAGCATCGAGCATCGAATCTCGTTCCACCCCATATGCGGGATCTTTAAATCGCTCCCAATATCAAACCTCTTGACCTTGCCCTTTAAAATACCGAGGCCTTCGACCCTGCCGCCTTCTTCACTCTCTGAAAATAAAAGCTGGAGGCCCAGGCATATGCCTAAAAAAGGTTTTCCTTTCTTTATTGCTTCCAATATGGCCTTGATCAGATCCCTTTTTCGCAGCTCTTCCATTGCCTTGCCAAATGCGCCCACGCCCGGCAGGATAATTCTTTCTGCGGCAAGGA
>JAHIRR010000184.1 GCA_018818505.1 Candidatus Omnitrophota bacterium
AATTATGTAGCCGTTGAACTTAAGACACAGATTAGTTTATGGAACGATGCCCTGGGAGAAAATTACTCCCTTTTTTACATTAGGAATAAAGAAAAAAAGGAGATAGATTTTTTAATCACACATAATAATAAACCTTGGCTGCTAGTAGAGACAAAAACTTCAGATGCTTCTATTGCAAAGTATTGCTTTGACATCCAAAATATGTTGGGCAATATTCCTTTAGTGCAGACTTGTATGAAAGAAGGCATATGCGCACTTCAGAGTAAAAATGCCTATAGAATATCCGCCGCACGTTTTTTAAGTTGATAAGACACATCTCGCAGGCATTTTTCAACTTTTTATGAGGGAATTGATTTACTTGATAAGATCTGTATTCTTGTATTCTTGTACCGTTTGTACAAAATAAACAAACCTTTCGGTACAAAATAAACCAAAATAAACCAAAATCAACCAAAATAAAAAACCCTTAATACCCTTAAAACGCCTAACACCCTTAAGATCCTTATATTATATAGACACATCAGGAACGTCATTCTCTTACAAAAATCTTTCACTTGCCCTTGTATTTCAGCAGACATTGAGTAAACTTATAGGAAAAAGGAGGGACTGTGTGGATAGGATACTGATCGTTGATGACAATGAAGCCATAAGGACCTTGCTTCAGGCAAGATTTCAGGTAAATGAATTTGAGTGCCTGGTAGCTAAGAGTGGTAAGGAGGCAGTAGAGATTGCCAAGATGAAACATCCTGCACTGATAATCCTGGATCTAATGATGCCTGAGATGGATGGCCTTGAGACATATAAGGTTTTGAAGGCATTTCACAGCACCAAGAACATACCCATCATCGTCTATACAGCCCAGGATCCAGAGATAGTAGCAAGAAAGGGCCTGGACGCGCTGGACATAGTGGACTTTGTGCTCAAGCCATTTGACTCAAAGACCCTGGTCATGGCTGTGAAGAAGGCGATAAAGAAATGAAGGTCAATAATATGCGAAAAAAAAGGTATTTTCCTATCGTCGGTATCGGTGGTTCTGCAGGGGGGCTTGAGGCATTCGAGGGCCTGCTTAAAAACATATCGAATAATCCGGGAATGGCGCTTGTATTTATAATGCATTTAGCGCCGGGCCATAAAAGCATGCTGGCGGAACTGCTTGCCAGAAAGACAAAGATGCCGGTAATCGAAATAAAGAACGGCATGATCCCGGAAATCAACCATGTTTATGTAAAACCATCTAACACTAAGCTTGCTTTGGTGAGAGGAAAATTGATACTTAGCCCGCTGAGAGACGTAGAAGTCAAGCGTATGCCGATAGATACCTTTTTCCGTTCGCTGGCAGAAGAGCTCGGCAATAGGAGCATAGGCGTTATTCTGTCAGGGACCGCAACAGACGGGACGCTGGGGGCAGAGGCCATAAAGGCCGAAGGAGGCATTACTTTTGCTGAGGACGAAAAGAGCGCTAAATATAGCGATATGCCGCAGAGCGCGGTCGCTGCAGGATGCGTGGATTTTGTGCTTTCGCCTAAGAGAATAGCCGCCGAGCTGACGCGCATAGCAAGGCATCCCCTCATATCATCTGCCAGGCCGATTAAAACAGATAAGACAATCACAACGAAAGATAAGAGTTTTGAAGATATTTTTGATATATTACGCCGCGCCAAAGGGATGGACTTTACTTATTATAAAACCCCTACTGTTTCACGGCGCATATCACGCCGGATCGTTTTAGCGAAACAGGGGAATATTAGAAACTACATAAGATTTTTGCGCGGGGATAAGAAAGAAGTGGATAGTCTTTATGAAGACCTACTGATAGATGTCACAAGTTTTTTCCGTGACGAAAAAGCTTTTTACGCAGTGGAAAAATCAATAATACCAGCAATCCTGAAAAGCAAGACAAAAAATGAGGGCATAAGGATATGGGTCCCTGGCTGTTCCAGCGGCGAGGAGGCCTATTCTATAGCCATGCTCCTTACTGAAGCATTGGGAAGAAATAGAGGAGCGGCGACCCCTGTTCAGATCTTTGCCACTGACATAAGCGACACCAGTATTGACAAGGCGCGCCGCGGCATTTACGGCCCAGGCATAAAAGACGATGTCGGGCCTGCGTGATTAAAAAGGTTTTTCACGAAAGAAGGCAATAATTATAAGATCTCTAAAAACTTAAGGGAGATGTGTGTTTTTTCAAGACAGAATGTCTTTAGTGACCCGCCTTTCTCCAATATAGACCTTGTAAGCTGCAGGAATCTCCTTATATACCTTCAGCCTGCGTTGCAGAAGAAGGTATTCCATAATTTTCATTATAGCTTAAGGCCCGGCGGTTTTCTCTTATTAGGAAGTTCGGAATCCACTGCCGGATATTCAAATCTTTTTAAGGACCTGGACAGGAAGCACAAAATTTTTGTAAAAAAATATACATTAATAAGGCCGGGGCTTAAATTGGCCCAGAAGTATTATCCGACGAGGATATCAGGAATTAAAAAAGGGATAGATGTCAAGGCCGGGAAGAAAACCGATATCACCGGCATAGCGGACAGGATCGTGCTTAATGAATATGCCCCTTGCGGGGTGCTGATAGACAGCTCTATGGAGGTTGTTCAGTTCCGCGGGCATACAGGGCGCTTCCTTGAATCAGCTACGGGAAAACCAAGCCTTGATATATTCAAATTGGTGCGGGAAGGCCTGTTTCTGCCTTTGCGCTCGGCGATACATAAGGCAAGGAAAACAAAACGTACAGTAAAGATAGAGGCGCTAGATGTATTGTGCAATGGCCGCAAGGTGTCGGTTACTATAACCGTTGTCCCTGTGAAGTCCGCTGCCCTTAAACATGAGGAATTCTTTCTGGTGCTTTTCAATGAGATTGGCAGGGGTCATGGGCTTAAGAAGCTACCAGGGAAGATCAGTAGAATATCCTTAAAGAAAAAATCCGTTCAAAAAGATCGTTATATCAAGGATCTCGAAGAATCGTTTGCAGAAACAAAAGAATATCTGCAGACAGTGATAGAAGAGCAGGAGAACGTTAATGAAGAAGTGAAAACCGCCAATGAAGAAATACTCTCAAGCAATGAAGAACTGCAGTCTACCAACGAGGAGCTGGAAACAGCCAAAGAGGAACTGCAGTCTTCAAATGAAGAGCTGACGACCACCAACGAGGAACTGCAGAACCGCGGTGCGGAAATATCTTTATTGAACAACGACTTGATAAATCTGCTGGGCAGTATCAATATCCCGGTTATTATGCTTGGGACAGACCTGGTGATACACAGGGTAACTCCTCAAGCAGACAAGGTGCTTAATGTAGCTTCTTCTGATGTCGGCAGGCCCATAAGCAAGGTTAAGCTTAATGTAGACATTCCGGATCTTGAGAAGACCCTTTCTGATGTAATAAGGTCGCTTCATCCGAAGATGTTTGAAATAAAAGACAAGGATGGAAACTGGTATTCGGTATATATCAGGCCATACCGCACCATAGATAATAGGATTGACGGCGTAGTCGCGGTTTTTTTCGATATCACCGAGAGCAAGAAGGCACAGCAGCTAATCGAGACAGCCCGCGCATATGCTGAAAACGTCATAGACGCAATGCTGGAACCCCTGATAGTGCTGAGTGATGATCTGAAGGTGGTTTCAGCTAACAAAT
>JAHIRR010000185.1 GCA_018818505.1 Candidatus Omnitrophota bacterium
ATTGTCCATGAGAAAAGTTTCTTAAACATACATCCTCATCCTAATTCAAATATGGCAAAAAATCCATCTATCTGCCCTTTTAACTGGTGTAGGGTCCTTATTGAAAATGATCTTTTTAAGATATATCCAGGCCTGAGATAAAAACGCTTGCTGGCCCTGTCTAAAAACCTTGAGAATTCAGCCGTGTCCATGTCAGGATTATTGTAATGAACCTGTTTATGGTCAAGTATTGTGCTCTTTGAAAAATCAAACACATGGCCTTCGTCTATAAGTTTCTTATAAAGTTCCGTCCCTGGAAAAGGTGTAAATTTATTAAAATGCGCGTAGTCCAGGTCCATATCAATCGCAAATCGCACAGTCCTTTCAAGACTCTCCCATGTCTCGCCAGGCGTACCTACTATAAAATCTCCGCGCACCTCCAGGCCTGCCTCTTTTGTAAGACGAGCTGCCTTTCTGTTCATCTCGACGGTATTTCCTTTTTTTAGGAGTTTCAGCATGCGGTCATCACCTGATTCAAAACCATACAATACCTGCCAGCACCCGGCTTTTTTCATGCGCTTTAGAAGCGGCCCGTCCACACAGGCTGCCTTTGTCAGGCACGTCCAGGATAGCTTAAGTCCCCTTTTTTCAAACTCATTACAGATCTCATATACCCTCTTTTTATTTAAAGTAAATGTATCGTCAAAAAATCTGACTTCCTTTACGCCATAACTCTTCACAACTTCTTCTATCTCTTGAAAGATATTAGGTACGCTCCTCATCCTGCATCGCATACCGAATATCTTTCTGTCACAAAAGGTGCACTGCGACGGGCAGCCGCGGCTCGTCATAATAACGGCGTATGGCACACGACGGCACGATGCAGGTGTTGGCCGGTAAAATTTAGGGTGAGGCAATAGATGCCTTGCAGGCATAGGGATCGAATCTAGCTCATTGATAAAATCCTGATCTGGATTCTGATGTATGCCTGTTTGGTCTTTGTAGATAATACCGCGGATCTGATCAAGGGCCTCGAATCTTTTGTTTCTATAATTTTTAAACAACTCTTTGGCTGTTAATTCCCCTTCGCCGATCACCCCTATATCAAAAAGCCCGGTCTCCATGGTTTTATAGGGAAGCGCTGTCAGCTGGGCACCGCCTATCAGGATCTTTGCTGAAGGGAGTTGTTCGCGAATAAAAGAAGCTAACTTTTTAGCCTTTACAAAGGCGGGTGTAGTAGAAGTAATACCGATTACGTCTGGAGATTCCTTAAGTATTCTTTTGTAAAGATCATCAAATGAAATACCTACGGCACAGTCTATTATCTTCGTCTCTATGCCCATCTCCTCCAGGATTGCGGCAATGTACGCAATACCAAGAGGAGGCACTATATTAAGCACCTTCTTGATGCTCCTGGACCGCCCAACAGACTCTTCTTCCTGCTCAAAAGGCGGATTTATTAATAGGACTTTCGGCATATTATTCACTAAAAATTTCTGGTTAATATTAAACGGGTGGTTGTGGTGATATACTTCCAGCCGCGTCTGCAATAATCTCGCAAGTTTGCGCCTGTCTTTGAAGTGCCGGCTACCCTGGGAATCCAGCGATACGGGACCTCGACTACATGGTAGTTTAATTTCAGGGCACGATAGATAAAATCGATAAAATATTCGCCATAATCCCCTTTCAGCTTAATTTTGCTAAAAATTTCTCTGCGCGCTACAACAAAACCGCTGGTGTAATCCCTGAACCTGTGGTCAAGACAGATCTGTATGAACAGATTCATAATGCGGCTCAACAAGACTCCCATGAAAGTATCTTCCGGATTTTTCTTCTCCCCTTTCCATCTGCCTCCCAGAAGAAAGCGAGAGCCGACAGCGATATCGTAGTCTGCGTTGATAAGTGATAAGAGCACCGGCAGATATTTCGGAGGCATTGAAAAATCGCAGTCCATCCAGCCCACAACATCTCCTGTTGCCAATTCTATACCTCTGGCTATACTCTTTGTTAATCCACGATCTTTAAGCCTTCGTTCGAGTCTCAAAAATGGACATTCTCCTGTCTTGATCATGTCTTGGACAATCCGCCAGGTAAGATCAGGAGAATCATCGTCAATAACTATTATCTCATGAAGATCTTCATCCAATGCCTCAACGATAGCGCCTATCAAGGGTCTTATATTTTCTGCCTCATTGTAAGTAGGCAATATTACTGATAAGCTATTTTTCATCAGAATAGTCCTTTCAGGGCACTAGCCACTTCTTGTATCTGCGTATCGGTTATTGCCTGGCCGCTTGGAAGATAAAATCCTGCTCTTGCAATCCTCTCTGTTACAGGATAAGACCCACTTTTAAAATATCCTAAACTCTGAAAGATCGGCTGTTCGTGCATTCCTATAAAAAATGGCCGAGTCTGAATTTCAAGCTCAGCTAATTTTTTCATGATCTTATAATTGGGCCACTTCATATAGTCTTGGACACTCAAATCCCCTTGGCCCTTTTCTTCCTGCAATGTAACTCCATACATCCATACTACGCCCCTGGCCCACTTATGTTCTGTCGGGAGCCTTAGGGACAGGCCCTTCAAGAGATCAGAGTATTTTTTAGCCATTTCTCTTTTTCTCTTAACCGTCTTGTCTAAATTTTCAAGCTGCGCGAGGCCAAGCGCTGCCTGGATATTTGTCATCCTGAAATTATTTCCTATTGTGTAGTGCAGGAATCGCGG
>JAHIRR010000186.1 GCA_018818505.1 Candidatus Omnitrophota bacterium
AACTCCGTTTCGCGATCCGTGAAGGCGGCCACACAGTAGGCGCGGGGGTTGTAGCGGATATAGTAGCATGATTCAAGGCTGCTGCTTTGGCAAGGAAGAGAAAATGACACAGCCACAAACTCAGGCTCAAAAAATTCGCATAAGATTACAGGGATATGATTATAAGCTCCTGGATCAGTCAGCTGCAGAGATAGTTGACACTGCAAAGCGTACAGGCGCAAAGGTTTCAGGCCCTGTGCCTTTACCTACAAAGAGAGAGATCTTTACTGTTCTAAGAGGCCCTCATGTAGACAAAAAATCCAGGGAACAGTTTCAGATGAAGACACACAAAAGGCTTGTAGATATCATCAGTCCTACTGCGAAGACAATAGACGCTCTTAGAAAACTAGATCTCCCTGCCGGCGTATTTGTGGAGATCAAGTAATGCTCGGCTACGGCTACGGTTACGATGCCCGTAACGGTAACGTCAGCGGTTACGGTAACGGACGTAACCGATATCGTAACCCTAACCGATACGAGCATCGACACCGTAACCGGATAACGAAAGACAAGAAATGAAATTAGGACTACTAGGAAAAAAATTAGGGATGACGCAGGTTTTTACAGAAGAGGGGCATTTTACGCCTGTTACCGTGATAGAGGCAGGCCCTTGCACGGTTTTGAATGTGCTCAAAAATAAGGTCTTGCTTGGGTTTGGCACGAGAAAGGTAAAGAATACGCCTCGCCCAGAAATGGGTTTGTATAAAAAGGCAAATGCAGAACCAAATGCCTTTGTTAAGGAGCTGCCTTTTGATGCTGGTGAAGATGTTAGCGTTGGCAAGAAGCTGACAGTGGATATATTTAAGGAAAAGGATTTTGTTGATATAGCAGGCACTTCTATAGGTAAGGGGTTCCAGGGTGGCGTAAAGCGGTGGGGTTGGGCTGGCGGTCCGAAAAGCCATGGTGGAATGCATCATCGAAGAGTAGGCTCTATAGGAGGAAGTTCTTATCCTTCTAGGGTATGGAAGGGTTTACATCTTCCTGGCCGTATGGGCAACGTAAGAAAGACAGTTCAGAATCTCGAGATTATTAAGGTATATAAGGAAAAGAATATATTATTGGTCAAGGGCGCAGTGCCAGGCGCGAAGAATGGGTACCTGGAGATACGAGCGGCGAAAAAGAGACCTTTGGTTAGGGACAAGGGACAAGAGACAAGGGACAAGGGGCAAGATGGTGCAGGCAAAGAAAAAGACAAGAAAAAAGGCTGAGAATAAAACCGATATACCTGTCGTAGACGTATATAGCCTTTCTGGTAAGAAGCTGGAGAAGTTTAAGCTGGATCCAGAGGTATTTAACGCCGAGGTACGCAAGGGTCTTTTGCATCAAAGCATTGTCATGTACCAAGCCAATAAGAGACAGGGCAATGCTTCAACGAAGACCCGGGCAAATGTCAGAGGCGGCGGGAAAAAACCATGGAGGCAAAAAGGCACTGGCAGGGCAAGGGCCGGCTCTATAAGGTCTCCTCTGTGGAGAGGTGGAGGCGTTGTTTTCGGACCCGTACCAAGAGACTTTGGTTATAATATACCAAAGAAAATGAAGAGGCTGGCTATTATCTCAGGTCTGAGCGCAAAGACAAAAGACAAAGAGATAGTGGTTTTGGAAAAAGAGCCTGAATTGAAACAGCCTAAGACAAAAGACATAGCAAAGATATTGACAGCATTAAAGATTTGCGATAAGAGAAACCTTTTTGTGTATTCGAAGAGAGATGAGAACCTGATACGCTCATGCAGAAATATAAAGAATCTGACATTGAGGCTGTGCGATGATTTTAATACACATGATGTGCTTTCCAACTCAAAGGTCTTATTTTCAAAGGAAACGCACGATAACATAGTAAAGAGATTGAAGAAATGAAAACATCCTACGATACCTTAGTAAATATATTGCGTACGGAAAAAGGCAGCCAGATGCTTGAAGGGAATAAGTATCTCTTTCGCGTTGCGCCTCGCGCAAACAAGATAGAGATAAGACAAGCGGTGGAAGTTGTCTACAATGTAAAGGTGGTAAAGGTAAATACTGTAAAGATGCGGGGCAAATGGAAGAGAGTTAGATACCAGGTCGGTAAAACCCCTGATTGGAAAAAGGCCATTGTGACGCTTAAACCAGGCGATCGCATAGAGATGGCAACTACTTAATGCTCGGTTACGGCTACGGTTACGATGCGCGTAACGGTTAGGTCAGCGGTCACGGTTACGTGAGGTAACGACGTGACCGCCAACGTAACCCTGACCGATACGGGCATCGACACCGTAATCGAACGTAACCGGATAACGAAAGACGAGAAATAACATGGGTATAAAACAATATAAACCAACGACGCCATCGCTTAGGTGGACAGCGCTTTCTGATTTTAAGGAGCTCACGACTAACAGGCCTGAAAAGTCTCTTACGGAGCCTAAGAAAAGGACAGGCGGCCGTAATTCGCATGGACGCATTACATGCAGATGGAGAGGCGGCGGCCACAAGAAGAAATACAGGATCATAGATTTCAAAAGGGATAAAGTGGACATGTCCGCAAAGGTAGTGTCTATAGAATATGATCCAAATCGCTCATCAAGGATCGCCCTGGTGGAATACGATGATAAAGAAAGAAGATATATAATCTGGCCTGC
>JAHIRR010000016.1 GCA_018818505.1 Candidatus Omnitrophota bacterium
CATGCTCTATCTTTATGTGTTTATTACACTTGGGGCATTTGTCTTTCTCTGTGATCATGCGCAGATCTGCCCATTCTTTTACCTTAAAATCGCGGTCAAGGTTTACATTTATAAGATGCTTGTCTTTTTTATTCGCGCCCGCAACAAAGTCTGATATACCTTTAATAGAGTGGTCGGCTATGATCCTTATTTTAAGCCCGACAGGGCCTGAAAAGCCCAATGGCCCGCCAGTGGCTTTTTTAATAACGTCCTCTCCTGCCATTTCAAGCTTTGCGCATTTCAGGAATTTCTTGATCTTTGCCTCATTTGCCTCATAATCGCCTCTTATTAGGATTGCGACAGGCTCATCATCTGCCACATACACAAGCGTCTTCACCATCTCCTCAGGCTTAACCTTTAATAAGGCACTGACTTTCTCAATTGTACTCACATTCGGCGTATCAACTACCTGGACAACTTCGTAAGTTACCTTCGGTAACTTACGAAGTTGTCCATGCTTCACCTCCGCCACCGCAAGGCTTGCCGCATACCCGCAGGCCAGGCAATGCGCAAGTAAATCCTCGCCGCTCTCCGCAAGCACCATAAACTCATGCGATACATCCCCGCCCATTACACCAGTGTCTGCGTCAACTGCTAGTGCACGCAAGCCGCAGCGCTTGAAAATCGCCTCGTATGCCTCATACATCTTCTGGTAACTCACGTCAAGCCCTGCGCTATCCCTGTCAAAGCTATACGCGTCCTTCATAATAAACTCGCGGCTGCGTATTACTCCGAATCTAGGCCGGACCTCATCCCTGAATTTAGTCTGTATCTGGTAGAGTGTTATAGGAAGCTGACGATAGGACTTTATGTTAGACCGTACAAGATCTGTAATAACCTCTTCGTGCGTAGGGCCAAACACCATTGTGCGGTTGTGCCTGTCTTTAAACTTAATCAGGTCTTCGCCGAGGTCCTTGTACCGGCCTGACTGGTGCCACAGTTCCACTGGCTGCAGCGACGGCAGAAAAAGCTCAAGCGCGCCTTTCGCATCCATTTCCTCGCGGATAATACTCTCGACCTTTTTCAGCACCCTGAGGCCAAGCGGAAGATACGTGTACGCGCCTGAAGCAAGCTTGCGAATCAGGCCCGCGCGAATCATAAGCCTGTGGCTCACAGCCTCAGCCTCAGCCGGCACTTCCTTTAAAGTTGGTATAAAATACTCACTCCACCGCATATTAGTCGTTTACCCCCGCAACCTCGGAGGTTGCCGTGCTGGCAACCTCCGAGGTTGCGGGGTTTTACCTTAGTAACTCCTTTACTATATCTTTTTCCTTTACTCTTTTTATGACCTTGCCTTTTTTAAAGATTACACCTGATTTCTTGCCACAGGCAATGCCTATATCCGCATCCTTTGCTTCCCCCGGCCCGTTAACTTCGCACCCCATAACAGCTATCTTAATCGGCTTTTGGCTGATAGCTGATAGCTGAGGGCTGATAGCTAAATCTGCTACTATCCCCTGCAAATCCACTTGGCAGCGGCCGCAGGTCGGACACGAGATTATGTCTGGTCCAAAGCGCCTTAGTCCAAGCGCCTGCAAGATATTCTTTGCTGCTACTACTTCTTCGCAAGGGTCTGCAGTAAGCGAAACCCTAATCGTATCTCCTATGTCTTCTAAGAGCAGCGCACCTATTCCTATAGAAGACTTTACAAGACCTGTTGAAACAGGGCCAGCTGCTGTAATGCCCAGATGAAGCGGATATTTTGACTTTCGCGCAAACTCTCTATATGCCTTAATAGTCGCCTTTACATCTGATGCCTTTAATGACACTATTATATCGTAAAACCGGGCTTTCTCCAAGATTTTTATGTAATCCAGAGCTGACTTTACCATGTGATCTATCAAACTCCCCCTCACCCTAACCCTCTCCCCTTTGGGGAGAGGGCAGGGTGAGGGGATTGATCCGGAATTCACTCCGACCCTGATCGGTATCCGCGCCTTCTTTGCCGCCTTCGCCACCTCTATGATCTGATCTTCCTTGTGTATATTCCCTGGATTCAACCGTATCTTGTCCGCCCCATTCTGGATCGCCAGAAGCGCCAGGCGATGATCAAAATGTATATCTGCGGCGAGCGGAATCTTTATGCGCTTCTTAATATTTTTTATAGCGCTTGCCGCCTCAAAATCCTTTACTGCAACGCGCACTATCTCACAGCCTGCTTTCTCCAACTGCCTGATCTGTTTAACAGTCGCAGAGACATCCCTTGTATCAGTCTTTGCCATAGACTGGATCACAACCGGCGCGCCACCGCCAATCCTAATTTTTCCAACCTTAATCTGTTTAGTCATAAGAATTTATACCTCCGCAACCCCGGAGGTTGCCGTGCTGGCAACCTCCGGGGTTGCGGAGGTAGCTGCTATTTTTTGAAGATGTGGATGATCTTATCTATTATGCCAAAGCGCATGAAGTCGCTGTAGAATACAAATGCCATTAGGCACAATAATAATACAAGGCCTGCCTGCGCTATGTTTTCCTGCAGTTTATATGAAAGCGGCTTTCTCCGCACCTTTTCTATTGCAAGGAATAAAAGATGCCCGCCGTCCAGGACCGGCACTGGTAAAAGATTAAATATGGCCAGGGACGCGCTTATTACCCCCATCAACTGCAGAAAATATACAATCCCTAATTTCGCTGCCTGGCCTGTCATGTAAAAAATCCCTACTGGCCCTGTTACTGAGTCTTTAAAAGCAACTGCTCCTGTGCAAATAGTCCACAATGCCCGATATGTAATATAGGTAAGTGTGAATAATTTCTTAGCGCCCATGTAAAATGACTCTAGAAATCCGTATTTTACATATATTACCTCATCTGATGGCTGAATACCTATAAGCCCCACTCTTTTCTTTGAGCCAAACAAGGTTTTTAGCTCTTCGGTCTTTGGCTGGATTGTCAGATCTATTAACCTGCCATCTCTTTCAATAACAAGTTCGATCTGAGGTTCCCTGTTTGTATGGACAATGCGCGTTACATCATCCCAGCAGCTAATACTCTCGCCATTTATCTCTAATATCTTATCTCCTTCTCTAATACCAGATGCCTCAGCAGGATAATCTGGCACCACGCCTCCTATAGTAGCAGTCAATGTAGGTGAGCCAGCAATAAAGACGAATGAAAAAATAAAAAATGCCAGCACATAATTCAGAAGAGGCCCCGCAAAGATTATCCTTGCGCGCTCTCCGACTGAACGGGACATATACTCCCACTTCTCACCTTTTATTCCCTCAGCCTCTGTCTCTCCTGCGAGCTTTACATATCCGCCCAGAGGTATTAAAGAGACCTGGTATCTGGTCCCTCCCTTTGTAAACCCGAATATCTCCGGCCCAAATCCAATGGAAAATTTTTCCACGCGCACGCCAGTCTTTTTGGCGACAATAAAATGTCCGAACTCGTGCACGATAACTAAAATACCAAGAAGAATTATAAAACTAATCGCTGGACCTCCTTTGTTTTAACGCGCGCCCATGTATCTATTTCTAAAATATCTTTTAGTCCAGGATCTTTTACGGCCTTATGTGACTTTAAGACCTTTTCAATCAGCATGGGTATGTCAGTAAACTTTATCCTACCTTTAAGAAATTCCCCTACTGCTATTTCATTCGCTGCATTTAATACGCATGGGTATGCGTTGCCGCGCTCACCAGCTTCATACGCGATTTCAAGACACGGAAATCTCTTGAAATCAGGCTGCTGAAAATGCAGCGTTCCCAGATTAGAAAATGAGATCTCTTTTGTAGGTGCATTGAATCTGGAGGGGTATGTAAGCGCGTACTGGATCGGGATTCGCATATCACATGCCCCCATCTGCGCCAGTATAGACCCATCGATAAATTCCACCATTGAATGCACAACTGTCTCAGGGTGGATCAATACCTTGATCCTCTCGACATCCAGGCCAAAAAGATGGTGCGCCTCGATCACCTCAAGCCCTTTATTCATCATGGTCGCTGAATCCACAGATATCTTTTTTCCCATCTTCCATTTAGGGTGATTTACTGCCTGGCAAGGCGTAATGCCTTTAAATTTTTTCTTTGAAATATTCAGTAAAGGTCCTCCTGAACCTGTAAGGCATATGTTCTTTATCTGGCGCACGTCATTAGAGGCAATGCATTGAAAGATCGCGCTATGCTCACTATCAACAGGTACTATCTCTACATTTTTCTTTTTCGCTTCTTTAATAATGATACTGCCTGCCATGACAAGCGCTTCTTTGTTTGCAAGAGCGATCCTTTTCACTTTACTCAATGCAGTTAATATTGGCAAAAGCGCGGATGAGCCGACTATAGCAACAACAACTACATCTACCTTTACATCCTCAAGCATTTTACACAGCCCTTTAATGCCTTTTTCATTAACTACACATGTAGCCTTTGGTCTAAATCTCTTTGCCTGCTTAGCCAGTAAATCCACATTAGAATTTGTCG
>JAHIRR010000187.1 GCA_018818505.1 Candidatus Omnitrophota bacterium
ATCTTTTTGGCCAAAGTATGCTATGTCTGGCTGTACAATATTAAAAAGTTTAGCAACAACAGTAGCGACGCCTTTAAAATGGCCTGGCCTTGAAGCGCCGCAAAGAGTTTCTGTGAGATTTCCAACATCTACATATGTTGAAAATCCATTTGCGTAAATGGTCTTGGCGTTTGGGATAAATACAATGTCGACTCCTTCTTTTCTGCAAAGCCTTAGATCGCGATTCAGATCTCTTGGGTATTTCTTAAGATCCTCTTTTGGGCCAAACTGCATAGGATTTACAAAAATACTCACGACAACACGATCTGTATCTTTTTTCGCCCTTCTTATCAGGCTAAGATGGCCCTCGTGCAGAAAACCCATGGTAGGGACAAAGCCAGTGGTTTTGTTTTTCCTCTTAAGATTAATCAATGGTTTTATGTCTCGATATATATTCATATCTTTGCACCTTGGGTAACTTCGTAAGTTGCCCAAATGGGCAACTTACGAAGTTACCCAAGGCATCTCAATTCCTCTATCGGTTTCAGCACAAATTCCCGTTCATTCATCCTTGGATGCGGGATCTTTAGATCAGGCTCGTCTATCTTCTCATCGCCATAAGTGAGTATATCTAAATCTATAGTACGCGGCCCATCCTTGATTGATCTTTTCCTGCCAAGATGACCTTCTATCTCGTGTAAAGCCGCGAGAAGCTTTCTTGGGCCAAGCATTGTCTCAATTTCTATAACTGCATTGAGATAATCAGGCTGCTTAGGCCCGCCTACTGGCTCTGTCTCGTATATACTCGAGACTTTTTTTACCTCAACCTCATTTACCTGCCGCAATTTCTCTATTGCAACATCAATCTTCTTGCGTCTATTGCCTAGATTTGAACCAATACCGATGTAGCAACGCACCATAATAAAAAAGTTGCGTAAAGTTTCGTAAAGTTTCGTGAGGTTTCGTGAGGTTACAGAAAAACAATGCAACCTTACGCAACATAACGAAACCTCACGCAACCTTACGAAACCTCCACTTATATTACTTTCTTTAAACGCTCTATTGCCTCTTCCATCCGCTCCTTTGAAACAGTGAGCGCCATGCGCACGTATCCTTCGCCGCTAACTCCCATGCCTATGCCTGGAGTAATAACTATGTTTGCTTTCTCAAGCACCCTGGCGGCGAATTCAATGGATGATTTATATTGTTTTGGGATGCGCGTCCAGACATAAAATGTTGCTTTTGGCTTTCTTGTTGTCCAGCCGATCTTATTCAGGCCATCTACAAGCGCATCGCGCCGCTCTTGATAGACATTATTCATCTTCTGCGTGTGCTTCTCTGCAATATCAAGCGCTGTAATGCCAGCTACCTGAATAGCATTGAACGCGCCTGAATCTATGTTGGATTTTACTTTGGCTATTGCTGATATAATTTTCTCATTGCCGCATACAAAGCCAATGCGCCATCCAGTCATATTACAGGTCTTGGACAGAGAATGGAACTCAACGCCCACTTCCTTTGCGCCAGCCACGCTTAAAAAACTCTCAGGCCTGTAACCGTCAAACGCGATCTCAGAATATGCCGCATCGTGCGCAACAATAATATTATTTTTTCTCGCAAAAAGCACTGCATCTTCAAAAAACCCTTTGTCGCATACTGCGCTGGTAGGGTTATTCGGGTAATTTATATAAAGCAGTTTTGCTTTTTTTACAGGTTTTAAATCCGGTAAAAAATTATTCTCTTCTAAAAGAGGCATTGCATGCACTTTTCCTCCAGCAAGAATAGTCCCGCCTTTATACGGAGGATAACAGGGATCAGGCACGAGCGATACATCGCCAGGATTGATAAAAGCAAGCGGCATATGCGCTATTCCTTCTTTTGAACCTATGAGCACAAGGGCCTCTTTATCAGGATCAAGCGTAACGCCGAATCTAGTCTTGTACCACTCTGCTATTTTATTCTTTAGGGCTGGTATTCCTTCATCCAAAGGATAGCGTTGATTTCTTGGATCTCTTGCTGCTGTACAGAGAGCATCCACCACTTCTTTTGGCGAGGCTTCATCAGGATCACCGATTCCAAGATCAATTATATCTCTTCCTTCAGCCCTTGCTTTTCGTTTTGCCTTATCGATCTCCACAAACAAATAAGGCGGCAGCCTCTTTACCCTCTCACTCAATTCAAACCCCATATCTCACCTTTCCTAAGATAACTTTACATTTAAAGCAAGACCTTAAATGTAAAGTTAAGTCGCAATTACATCGTACATAGTGTAAAGACCTGATTTTTTAGCTGTGATAAACTTTGCCGCGTCAAGCGCTCCCTGAGCAAACACGTCTCTGGAAAACGCGCTGTGTTTAAGCTCTATCTTTTCGTTCTGCCCTGTGAACATAACGCTATGATCGCCTACAATTTCCCCTTCTCTTATAGACTTTATCGGCGGTGTTTCACCGCGTACTTTTGAAACTGCCTCGCCTAATCTCTTGGCAGTGCCGCTCGGCGCGTCCTTCTTCTTGGCATGGTGCGCCTCTATTATTTCAATTTTATAGCTTTTGTCGAGTGCCTTAGCCGCAGTCTCTGTAAGCTTGAACAATAGATTCGCGCCAATGCTCATATTGGGCGAAAATACAATCGGGATATCTTTGGATGCCTTTTTTATCTGGCTCATCTCTTCTTTAGATAAAGCTGTTGTACCTATGACCATTCCGACTTTATTCTTACGAGCGACCTCCAGATGTTTCATCGTTGCATCTGGAAAAGTAAATTCGATCAACACATCGCAAGCGCTGGCTATCTTTGCAAAATCAGACTCAACTCCATCCTGTCCAACAGCAGGATTATCAGCTGATTCTATGCCACCTGTGATCTCAAATTCCTTATCCTTTGAAGCCAAGAAAGCAAGTCGCTTCCCCATCCTCCCTGCAATTCCACTAATTACAAGTTTTACCATGTCGCTCCTTTTCACCTCCGCAACCCCGGAGGTTGCCAGCACGGCAACCTCCGGGGTTGCGGAGGTGAAACTACAATAATCCGTAATCCTTTAATGCCTTTTTCAGTTTTGCCAGATTTTCTTCAGAGATATCACACATCGGAAGACGCAAACCTGGCTCATCTATCATGCCCATAAGGGCCATCGCAGTTTTTACTGGAATTGGGTTTGTCTCTATAAACATTGCCTTTACTAAAGGCAAAAGTTTATAATGCAGTTTCCTTGCGCCTGCAATATCGCCTTTTCTGAACTTAGAAACCATATCTACAACATCTTTTGGCGCAATATTGGCTACGACCGAGATTACGCCTGTTCCTCCGATCGCCAGTAAAGGCAAAGTCAGGCTATCATCCCCTGAAATCAGATCGAAATCATCTCCGCATAAAGCGCGTATCTGAGACATCTGGTCCAGATTCCCGCTCGCCTCCTTTACGCCCACGATATTCTTTACTTTGCTCAAGCGCTGCATTGTCTCTGGAGTTATGTTTACGCCTGTTCGGGACATAATGTTGTAAACGATAAGAGGGATCTTGCACTCCTCGGCGATTTTCTTGAAATGCAGATAGATGCCTTCCTGAGTGGGCTTATTGTAATAAGGCGTGATCTGCAGAGACGCCTCTGCTCCGGCCTTTTTTGCATATTTGGTCAGCATAATGGCCTCGCTGGTATTATTGGCTCCGCTGCCGGCAATAACAGGTACCTTTTTATTCGCGGCCTCTATCACGACCTCTA
>JAHIRR010000003.1 GCA_018818505.1 Candidatus Omnitrophota bacterium
AAGAGTAAAAATAGCCAGGCATACCAAAAACATATAAAAATATTCTGACGTCAGGCATGCTGGGCCACCGTAATAATTAAAACCTGATATAAATGGTATATATATAGCTGTAATGAATGCCGCAGTTATACCTATTATTTTATTTTCGTATATGACGTTCGCAATAAAAAATATAATGATACACATCAAGCCTCCTAATAACGCTTGAGCAATTCTTGCAGTCATATAGTTATGTCCGAAAACAGCATAGACACCGGCTAGAAAAAATGGATACATAGGCATGCGGCTTGCAGTAGCAACTCTCTCTCCTGTAGTATTTTGTGAAAGACCGTGCCCCGATAATATATTAACAGCCATATTATCATATTGTTTTGCATCCGCATAAAGAGGCTTATCATGTCCATCCTGTTTAATAACAGCTCCTATTCTTAAGAAAAATGCGAGCATAAATATCCCAAATAAAATATATTTTAAAACACTATTCTTCATATCAATCCACAAATTTATACTTTATCAAAGCCCATATCGCGCTTACAAACCTCTTTGTTAACTAACCTGTCTATCCCGTATTTTCCATTAAATTCTGTATTAACGAGAAAATAAGGATACTCACCGCATCCTACATCCAATATCCGGCCTTTTCTATGACTTGATGGTATAAGTTTATTTACTATATCCGCTCTTTTTTTAGAAAGAAATACTTCTAACATAGTCTACTCTTGACAATTTTTATATATATCCCTTGAGCCAATAATATAACACACCAAGATATTCATGCGCAATAGCCCTGATTTGTTCTAGCTTTATGCCAGAACTCCTATCATAAAACTGGCTCTTTATAATAGGGGTATAAAATACCTTAACGCCTTTGCAATGCTTATTAAATACTAAAGAAACACGCCTCATATTATACGGCGAAGAAACTAACAAGATAGAACCCCATTTGTTTTTATCCAGCATCTCCTTCGCAAAAATTACATTTTCATATGCGCTATTTGCCTTTTGTTCTAGAATAATATCCTTATCAGGTACCCCAATAGAAAGAGCAATAAGGCGCATATTCTGCGAATCATTATATATATAGCTATATCCTGAAGAAAATATAATCTTGTGCGCATAGCCGTTATTATAAAGTTCTGACGCGTATCTTGCTCTTTCTATGGTGCTGTTTCCGGGGCTGCCTGTTTCCCCTACACCTCCCCCAAAAACGACTATCGCGTCTGCCTTTGCAGGGACATCGGAGATCTTAAGCGGCTCTGCCATAAACCAGATAAAAGGGGTTTTGAATAATACAATATAAGCTAAAAGGCATACTATGGCAACTTTTATAGCTTTGTTCCTGGCTTGCTTGTAAAAATTAGCGAGGTTTTCTTTCCACCTAGCTTCCTTGTTCAATTTTTTTATAGCCATCCCTTCTAATATCAGGTCACTCATCTTTTCTATGCGGTTTTCCCAGCTATTCCGCCGCGCTACATCAATCCTCTTCCGCCTCAGGGAATCATTATCCCCGGCTATAGCTTTTTTCAGGGATTCTCCGAAGGCTTTCGCATCTTCGGCTACATGTACTATGCCATCGAACTCTCTGTTGAATTCCAATATCTCAGGCAACGCCGTAGATATTACTGGTTTGGCTAACGCCAGGTATTCGTTCAGTTTTGTAGGGTATACATTCATCGTATATTCCGTAATAAGGTATGGTATTATCCCTACGTCAAAATATTTTATAAATGCAGGTAGCCTTTCATGCTCCTTTTTACCCAAAAAATGGACATTCTTTAATTTTGCCAGTTTTTTTATATTGGTCTGCGCGGGGCCTATGAAAACAAATGAATATTCCGGATGCGACTCAGCCAAATCTTTAACTAAATCCAGGTCTATCCATTTATGCACCCCACCTACATAACCTATTATGGGCCGCTCTATGCCGTTTAATTCCTCCGGCCTGGCGATAACAGCGGCGCCTATCTTTTCAAATTCTTTAAAATTAACAGCAAAAGGAAATTTATAGACTTTTTCATTATGCCTATGGCAATAATTATACAATTCCATGGATGTCACAAAAACTAAATCCGCTTTCCTCAACAACCTCTCCTCTGACCTTTTGATCTTATTAGCCGACGCAGAGCTTGCGGAAAAACTATCTATGCAATAATAAATAAAAAGTTTTTTTACTATGTTATCCGCTACATCCATGGTAAGGGGGGTCGGCAAAAACGTCCAGACAACCGGATCCGCGAAATCCATTATGCTCATCCACCTGTTTAAAACTGATAATATTAAATACTTATTGATCCAACGCGTAAATCGCGAATAAGGAAAAGGCAGAACAAGCGGGGAAAATACATACAGATTTTCTCTTTCTTTCCTTATGCCCTTTACCCCTTTAAACCAATTCCTTAGCCTGCTCCTGATGCGAAAAACATCCCTTAAACCAGGAGACCGTACGCCTGTATTTTCTATAAAAAGTACACGATTACCCTTTTCTGCCAGGACAGACATTATCTCCTGATGGCCCTGCCATATAAAATCCCAGTCAATGCTGGATATGCAGATTATATTCTCGTTTTTAAGCATTTACAAAATATCCTCGTTCTGAAAAGTTATATCCATTTTAGACTATAATTATATAATAAACGCCATATTTTTCCTATATAAATAATGCAACAATAAAATACTATTAAATTAATCTGTTTTAAACTTTACCGCATATCCCTTCCGGCCTTTTACCTCATGGTAAACCTTAGTGCTTATCTCCGCTATAATAGCCACTGTGATAAATTGTACTCCGACTATCACCAATAGAACTGATAATAACAGCAGTCCGCCATGATCCCTGACATTGGCAATCTTTCCTAAGAGAAACAGGCTGATTAAAACGATATCTATGAATATACCTGTCATAGACATGAACAAACCCAAAGAACCGAATATCCTTAAAGGAGAATTGATAAAACTGATCAGATATTTAACAACTGTAAAATCAAGCAGGACCTTGAAAACGCGAAAGAGGTTATATTTCGATTTCCCGTGTTTCCTGACTGTGTTTTTAATAGGTACCTCTGCCATAGAAATCCCTTGTACGCTGACCAAGGCAGGTATAAACCTGTGCAATTCGCTGAAAAGATCCAGGTTCTTTATGGTATGGCTTTTATAGGCCTTGAATGTTGTCCCAAAATCATGTAA
>JAHIRR010000188.1 GCA_018818505.1 Candidatus Omnitrophota bacterium
CAGATATAGTCTGTAAATATTCCTTTCCTTCTTTATCGAATTTTTTTGAATATTCTTCCATCAATAATTTGGTAAATGCCTTTACCCCGCGCAATGGCTCCTTTAGATCGTGCGAGACAATATATGTAAAATCATCCAGCTCTTTATTCTTAAGCGCCAACGCGTTATTCGCCTCTGCCAGCTGCGCGGTCCTTTCCTTTACCTTATTTTCAAGATTCGTGTAAAGCTCTTTTAACTCCCCCGCCATATTATTAAATCCTTCTGCGAGATCCTGTATCTCATCCCCTGTCTTTATGTCCAATCGATAGTCCAGATTGCCCTTACCTATTATGCCAGCGCCGCTGTAAAGTTCCTGAATAGGATTTGTTATAGAGCTCGTGGTGTAAAAAATAACAAATACCGCTATAAAGGCCACCACACCTATTATGATAAATATGACGATGTTGATAGTCCGTATCCTATTCGTAAGGTCTTTTTTATTCTTTTCGATCTGACTGATCTCTACCTCCACTGCCTTGCCTAAGCGATCCTTTAAATCACCCTGTAATTCCATAAGGGTCCAGCCGCGCTCCTTCATGATCCTATCGTGACTATCAATAACGCTCAATATAGCGCTATTAAAACTATCCAGCCGGGGCTCTATCTCTTTTGCAAACACAGGATCAGTATCCCCCTTAAAAAGATTCCTGTAGTTATTCATATATTTTTTCATATCAAAATACAATTCTGAATACTGATCCTTGTACTTTAGCTCCTGTTCGCTCAAATAATCCATAACAAGCCTGGATGAGATAGAAAGTTCATCCTTAATGCGCATTAATATCCACCTCGCAGGCACAAGTTTCTCCATGATATCCTGCGGATCCTTTGCCTCTTTTATCAAAGAATCCTTTTGAGCCAGGAGTCCATCGATCTTATTTTCGATCTCTGAACCTATAGACAAAAACTCTGAAAGGCTGCTCTGTTTCTTGTCAAAGAGTGTCATATTAGAATCTATGAGCCCTAAAATAGCGCTGTCTGATTCTAATATCTCATCTAAAAATTTCTCCGTACCCCTGAGCCGCGCATGACGGCCATAATCCTTAAGGGCCTTGTCTATATTCTGTCTCAGCTGATGATAACGTTCTCTATATACCTCGTCGCCGGTCAACATGTATCTGCTGTTTACCCTCCACGACTCTGCCAGGTCTTTTTCGATCTTGGAGATATTATGTATGGCTGGTATATCCTCTGTAAGCGCGGCGCCTATTCCCAGCTTTGAAGAAATGCCGCTTTTCTTAAGAACGATTATCTTATCCAGCGCCTCCATAAAATTCCCGCCTTTAGCCAGAAGTAAATCGACATAACTCCCTGCCTTAGACTTGAGATCTATTATCGAGCTGGCAATCGATTTTATCTCATTGGAGGATTCTATAAGTTCAGTCGCAAGGCTGCGTTCTTTATCAGAAAGGGAATATCCGTAGTAATTTTTGTAATCCCTTAAGGATTTTCCCATGATTAAGATATCTTCTTCATTAAGGCCTGAGAGCGCTTTTGAAAACCTTAAGCGCGCTTCTGTTATAAGGTCTGAAGCGGGGAGATATTGTGTCTGGATCAACAAAAAATCCTTCTCATCCTGCATCTTATTTTCTTCAAAATCAAAAAGGCTGTCCAGTTTCTTTGTGAATTCGGTCTCTATTACCCTGAGATCCTTGCGCAGGGCATCCATATCTTTCTTGTTCTTAAATATATCCTGCGCAGCTCCGTCTATCCCAGCTATTAAATCCCCTGCTTCTCCAAAAAGTCCCGCCTCTTCCTCTTCAGATATAAAGCCCGCGAGAGCCGATACATCCTGCCCTATCACTTCATGAGTCTTTTCGTAACTTATCTTGAAGTTTTCATTGCCTGTTATGAGGAAATTATTAAGTTCTGCGAGAAGGCTCTCCATTGAAATGGCTATCTGGTAGGTAGCCCTGGATGCAGGCAGATCCCTTGCAAAGACCTGACTCAAGCCTCTATATATATGCCTTAGACTATAGATGGAAAGCGCACCAAGAACTATAACAAGAAGAAAGGTTATAAAGAAACTAATTCCGATCTTTCTACTTATCCGCATAGAGAGATTGTATCATACGACAACCTAGACTTCAAGGTTTCTGTAGATTTAGACCTTAATATAATGTATAATATATTTACATAAAATGAAAAATGCAAGCAAATCAAATCTTTTTATCTTCACCATATGCTTAGGGTCATTGACTCTTATGATATTAGACTCATTGCAACTGCTTGTTTTTATGGACGAACTTAGTTTTTTACGGAGTCTGTCTGGTTTTGTCAAAAACAAAAGTATCATTCCTATGTATACTAGATATCCCAGCTTATATACTTATATTATATCTATTCCTGTTTATGCGGCTTATTCGATTTTCTATTTTATAAAAGGTTTTCCCGTGGATGGCTTAAAGGATCTGATTCTATTAAAATTTATTTTTAGTGAAAATCTTATTCTATGGGCAAGGGCCTCACGTTTTATTACCATGATATTTTCTGCGGCGACTACTTTGTTGATCTTAAAAGAGGCTAATAAAAAATATGGGTTTGTTGCACTATTAATAGCCGCATCTATGCTTACGCTGTATCCATTCGGCGCATATCTGGACCTTTCGCGTTATGGCCTTCCAGATATGCCAATGACATTCTTCGTAACACTATCTATGTTATTGTGCTTCAGCTATATAGATAAGCGACAAATAAAATATCTATACTGGGCCTCTTTTATCTCCGGCTTAGCCATGAGCACAAAATTTAACGCAATTATGATGTTTTTCCCTCTATCCATAACTCCACTACTCTGTGGCAAAAAAGAACAGCCATTATATAAATATTATGTAAAAATTATTTTGCTGGTTATTTTTGGATTCTTTCTGGGGTCTCCAGCATTTCTGATCTCTTTAAAGTCATATATTGCAGGATTCTCAGCCGAAGCCGACATATTATTTAAATCTAGTCACATTGGTGCGCATGGCACAAACTGGATATGGTTGCTTGATTTGCTCTGGTCTGAGACTCCGATTATCTCATCCTTAATAATTCTAAGTATAATCTATTGCGCATTCAAGCGCACAAAGGAAGATATTTTATTTCTTGCGCTGCTCGTACCATCGTTTTTAATCATGGGAGCTCTTCAAAAAAAATCTATATGGTATTTTGTATTTTTATATCCCCTTATAAGTCTCTATGCGGGGCGGCTTATGAAAGATATTCTTGAAAGAATTAAAACGCCTTATTTAAACAAGCTCTTATGTACTGTGCTTGTAGTTGTCTTCACTATACCTGCTTGGCATCTGTACAAAAGATTATCCAAAACTATTTTACCTAATAATAGAGTCGTTGCAAAAAATTGGATTCATGAGAATATACCGAGTAAGGCATCCATTATTGTCGATTGGGCATTTACCCCTGAGTTGTATGACGAGAAATATATTGGCGAGAGAATAAGAGAAATAGAATCTTCTGGGTCAAAGTTTAGCAAAATGATAAAAGAACACTATCTCAAAAATCCTGTTTATGATACTACCAGCTTAAAAGATCTGGATTACAATGTTAATAATTTAACAAATGTAAATGCAAAATATTTGATTATCTCAAGTGGTTGTTACGAAAAGTTTTTCCCATCTAAAAAAAGGTTATTGCCAAAAGAAAATCATCCTACATATAAAGAATTTATGAAAAGGCGTGAGTTTTATAGCAGCTTATTTAATAATAGGACTCCCTTTAGGCCAGTCGAAGTATTTTCATCGGGGTCTGGTTTTATAATTAAGATTTATGAGCGGATTTAATTTGATATACCTTAAAGTCTGGATTAGAATACACCTCTTGAAAACTCTCTTTATATTTTTCTAAAAATAGTCGGATATACGAGCCATCTTTATCGACCCCTTTATATAATGGCCTTGCTAGAATAATATAATTCGCATTTATCCCAGATAAGTAATCCCAAAGCTCTTTGTAATCGCGGGGACAATGATAGGCAGAAGCCTTTCTTCCTGTATAGAGAGCTAACACCCTTGGTTTCTGAAAAATAAAAACAGCCTCTTTTTCTGTATTATCCTTTATATAGTTAAAAAGCTGCACGCTTTCTTTTTTAGCAACTCCCGACTTTATAGGGCCATAATCTATCTTTGTGTATTTACTTATATAGGAAAGAAAAATGACTGCGATCAATATAATAAAAACAGGCCTCTCTATCTTCCTTCCATGGAACGAAAGTTTTCTAATGCCTAAAAAGGCATAAAATAGATAAAAAGGGACCACTGGAAAAAGATATCGTATTCCTCCGTGTCCGGGCCACATGATCACGGGGACAACATACAATATAGAAAATATTTCAAAGATCGTTACCTTCTGCTTTATTCTAAGTGTATATCCAATAATAGCCAATATGGAAGTAATTGCAAATAAAGCGTAACGGAAAATTATAATATAACTGTTGTCCCAAAGCAAAGAAAGTCTATGGATATACGAGAATAGATTATAAATAATAATCCTTCCATTAACTATAGAAATAAATTCCTTAAAATAATCCGCATTACTATGCAAAAAGACTGTTTGTGGTATCGCAAAAAAAAGAAATACAGAAACTGCTATGATAGCAACCTTAATTGGTTTTTTGAATCTTACTACATCATAGAGAAGAAGAAATATAAGTATAATGCCGATGCCTCTTGTTCCATAAGAAAGGTAGGAAAAAAGGCCTATGAGAATGCCGTCCAAAAACAACAGGCTTTTTGATTCGTAAGATCTGCGCACCTTATGTATGAATAATAAACCGAGATATAGAAACAAAAGAAAAGGTATGTCAGATACAACATTATCCTTGAAAGACCAAAGGTAGGGATTAAATCCAACGAGCGCGATCATCGCGACCAGATATTGAAATGATAACTCGTTCCTAAAAATGAAAAAAAGTATTAATAAGAATAGAAGAAAAATGAGAATGATCTCCATCTTCATTGATGTAAGATCAAGCCCATAAGATTTATAGACAGGCGATAATAATAAAGGAAAAACAGGCGAGTATGTTTCAGGGCCTACACTAGAGCACGATGGATTATAAATATAACTGGTATCTTTATAGTCAACCCCTTCAACAATATTTTTAGCGTGGTGAATATACGCACTAAAATCCCCGCCCCAACTATGCCCTTCTCTGATGCTCGAAAGATAAAAGACACCTATTATTGTTATTAATGTTACAATAATTAAGCTCTTTATGCCTTTCATATATGCGAAGCAGGATCATCATATCCATTGGTAGGTGGCGGA
>JAHIRR010000189.1 GCA_018818505.1 Candidatus Omnitrophota bacterium
GTCACACCTACTATGAATTTCCAGGCACAGATACCTTTAGCAGGGAATTCTACGGCAGCATAGGTTTCTTTCATATACCTTTATCGCCAGCCGTCACTTTTTATTATGACCATGGTGACGAAAACCAAGGTGGGGCCGATGGTCAGTATATGACATTAGAGGCGTCACATAGTTTTGTATTAGAAGAGGACTTAGGTATTAGTTTGGATTTAAGTGGAAGGCTGGGTTACAACAAAGAGTTATTTATTAATGGAGAAGGTGGAGATGGCCTTGTGAGCGCCGGGCTTACTATACCTTTAAATAAGGGTCTTACTTTTTCACCATGCATCAATTATGCAGTGCCGTTTGGGGACCTTGATGATCCAGCGGATGGCAACCAGAGAGATAGGTTTTATTACGGCTTTAGTTTAGGTTGTAGCTTTTAAAGGAGGTGCTAAGATGGAGACTTTAAATCAGATCCGGGTAGGGCTGGATACAATGTGGGTACTTATTTCGGCGTTTCTGGTGTTTTTTATGCAGGCAGGTTTTGGCATGGTAGAGGCTGGTTTTATCAGGGCCAAGAATACCTGTAATATATTGACTAAGAATTTTCTAGATTTTTGTATGGCATCTTTGGGATTTTTTATGTTTGGATATGCCATAATGTTCGGGGCAGGCAATGGGTTTATGGGATTCAAAGGCTGGTTTTTGTTAGGCGCAGAAAGCGGCGCAGACATACCTTTATATGCGTTCTGGCTTTTTCAGGCAGCGTTTTGCGGCGCAGCGGCAACTATTGTGGCTGGAGGCATGGCCGAACGCATGAAATTCCTCGCGTATTTATTATACTCCTTTATAATATCAGCTTTTATTTATCCTATTGTAGGTCATTGGATCTGGGGAGGAGGGTGGCTTTCTAAATTAGGGTTCGCGGATTTTGCAGGCTCTACAGTGGTCCACGCACTCGGCGGCTTTGCAGCTTTAATAGGTACTATTATTTTGAAGCCAAGGATAGGCAAGTATGCCCCTGACCGAAAGCCGAATGCGATCGCTGGGCATTCTATCCCGTTGGCATCTCTCGGGGTGTTTATTTTATGGTTTGGGTGGTTTGGCTTTAATCCTGGTTCAACGTTGGGCGTTGGGAACGGTGACTTAATAGCAAGGATAGCCATAAATACAAACCTTGCCGCCGCAGCCGGAGGTATATTCGCTATGCTAACAGTATGGAAGATGTTCGGGAAACCGGATCTGTCAATGGCTATGAACGGCGCGCTCGCAGGATTGGTCGCCATAACTGCGCCTTGCGCATTTGTAGAGCCGCTAGCCGCCATTATTATAGGAATGGTTGCGGGCATTATAGTCGTTTTAGGGGTGATTTTACTTGATAAGTTAAACATAGATGACCCTGTAGGAGCGGTGCCTGTGCATGGCTTGAATGGTATATGGGGGACTCTGGCAATAGGTCTTTTTGGAAAAGAGTCGCTCGGGCTTGCAAATAACGGATTGTTTTATGGTGGAGGCCTTGTACAGCTGGGCATACAGCTGTTGGGAGTTACCTCAGTGATAGCGTTTATTCTCCTGACAATGGGAGGGCTGTTTAAACTCGTTGACTCTACGATTGGTTTGCGTGTTTCAAGAGAAGAGGAACTAAGAGGCCTTGATATAGGAGAGCACGGCATGGAAGCTTACGCCGGCTTTCAGATATTTACTACAGAATAGGAGGTTAAACATGAAGCTCGTAATAGCAATGATACAACCGCATAAATTACCGGATGTAAAAAAGGCGCTGTTTGAAGCTAAGGTGTATAAGATGACAGTTTCAAACGTCCTGGGATGTGGCCAGCAAAAAGGTTTCACAGAAACTTACAGAGGTGTTATCCAAGAGGTGAATCTATTGAAGAAAGTACGGCTTGATATAGCGGTAAACCAGGACTTTGTTGAGCCGACCATAAAGGCAATAATCAAAGGCGCAAAAACAGGAAATATAGGCGACGGCAAAATATTCGTGCTGGATCTACCTGAGTGCGTAAGAATCCGCACAGGCGAAAGAGGCGGAAAGGCAATAGGTTAAAAATTTAAGAAACAGGTTACCAAGAGCAGCTCGTTTTTACTTATATAAAGTAGAGGCGCTGATTTTGTAAGCAGCAAAGCACAATGTTTGTGCAGATGGCATATTAAAACAAGGGTGTTTTAAGCCAGAAAGGCTAAAACACCCTTTTGTTTTAAAGAGAATAAACCAAAAAAGGAGGAACAAAATGGAAAAGAAGACAAAGCAGGACATTTTGAAGCTGGTAAAGGAAAATGATGTAAAATTCATACGCTTATGGTTCACTGATATGCTGGGCCAAGTAAAGAGTTTCGCTATTACGGACAAAGAATTAAAAGGCGCTCTTGAGAATGGTATGGGATTTGATGGTTCGTCTATAACGGGTTATCAGGATATAGAAGAATCTGATATGATTGCGATGCCTGATCCAGATACATTTGTAATACTTCCGTGGAGACCGTCTGAGAAAGCTGTTGCAAGAATGATATGCGATATTTTAACTCCTGACAGGAAGCCTTATGAAGGTGACCCACGTTATGTATTAAAAAGAGCGCTCAAAAGGGCAAAGAAAATGGGATTTGATCATTACTATTTAGGACCTGAACTGGAGTATTTCTATTTTAAGACAGATAACGGCACAGAAACGCTTGATAAAGGAGGGTATTTTGACCTCACTACACTTGATGTCGCGAGTGACCTTAGGCGAGAAACCGTATTTGCCCTTGAGAAGTTAGGTATAGATGTTGAATATTCTCACCATGAAGTAGCTCCGTCACAGCACGAAGTTGATATGCGCTATAAAGACGCGCTGGAGATGGCAGATAATGTAATAACCTACAGGGTTGTTGTAAAAGAGATCGCTAGTAAGTTTGGCGTGTACGCTACCTTTATGCCAAAGCCTATCTTTGGCCAGAACGGCTCAGGCATGCACACGCACCAGTCTCTATTTAAAGGAAGTAAAAACGCGTTCTTTGACGCAAAGGCAAATGATTATCTTTCAGATACAGCCCGTAAATATATAGCAGGCCTTTTAAGGCACTCAAAGGAGATATGTTCCATATTTGCGCAGACTACAAACTCTTATAAGAGGTTAGTGCCTGGATACGAGGCGCCTGTATATATAGCGTGGAGCCGCAGGAACCGCTCAGCGCTTGTGAGAGTCCCGCTTTATCATCCTGGCCAGGAAAAGGCAACGCGTTGCGAGTTCAGAGCATGCGATCCAGCGTGCAACCCTTATCTCACATTCGCGGCAATGCTTCACGCCGGATTAGAAGGCATAGAAAAAGGGTACAAGATACCGAAGCCAATGGAGCAGAATTTGTATCACTTAAGCGATGCTGAAAGAAAAGAAAAAGGCATTGAAACATTGCCAGACAGTCTTGGCCACGCGATTGCCATGACTGAAGAGAGTGCCCTTGTAAAAAAGGCGCTGGGCGAACATATCTTCACTAGGTTTATCGAGATAAAGAAGAAGGAGTGGGATGATTACAGGATCCAGGTCTCTCAATATGAACTTGATAAATACCTTTCTGTTGTATAGTGGTATCAGTAAAAATGAAATCCATGGATTGTTCTAAAAAATCAAGGTTTTATCGCAGTGTTATTGAGGCAACAGAGAAACCTCTGATCGAGAATACCCTGGAAAGGACTTACGGTAATCAGATCAAGGCCGCAGAACTATTAGGCATCAACCGTAATACATTAAGGAGCAAAATAAGAAAGTTAGGCATAGAGGTCAATAGGTGGAAATATTGATACACGAGATTTTTTTAGAGGTGAGTGATTAATGTTTAGGCAATTTCCAGAAAAACAAGGACTTTATGACCCCAGGTTTGAGAAGGATTCCTGCGGGGTGGGTTTTGTGTGCAATGCAAAAGGAAAGAGGTCTAATCTTATAGTTAGGCAGGGCATAGAAGTATTGTATCGTTTGTCGCATCGCGGGGCAGTTGGCGCAGACCCAAAGACAGGAGATGGCGCAGGTATCCTGATCCAGATACCACACGAGTTTTTTAAAAAAGTTACCAAGGGGCCCAATATAGATTTGCCACAACCAGGCTCATACGGCACAGGGCTTATATTTTTACCGCAGGATGACAAAGAGAGAGAATTTTGTAAAAATAGCTTTGAAGAGATTGTTAGAGAACAAGGCCAGGTTGTTTTAGGGTGGCGCGAAGTCCCTATTGATGATTCTGATATTGGAAAGACTGCCAAAGATACGAAGCCGGTTTTTGAGCAGATTTTTATAGGTAGCCATAAGACCGAAGGATTGGATTTCGAAAGAAAACTATATGTCATAAGAAAACAGGTTGAGAATGTTATACATGCTTCTAATTTAAAAGAAAAGAAGTCTTTTTATATCACTAATATCTCAAGCCGCATGTTTTCTTATAAAGGTTTGCTTATGCCCAGTCAGCTGGAGAATTTTTTCCTCGACCTTAAAGATGAGAATATAAAAAGCGCCTTGTGTTTAGTACACTCGCGTTATTCGACCAATACGTTTCCTACATGGGATCTGGCGCAGCCTTTTAGATTTTTGGCTCATAATGGAGAGATCAATACCTTGCGCGGCAATGTAAACTGGGTTAGCGCACGAGAACGACTCCTGACAAGCGAGCTATTCGGCACAGATATAGAAAAACTGAAACCGGTTATTGTTGAAGGAGGGAGTGATTCAGCGGCAATCGATAATTTTATTGAACTACTGGTGCTTTCAGGAAGGTCTATCGAACATGCAATGATGATGCTTATACCAGAGGCATGGGAACACAATAAGTTGATAAAAAAAGAACTGAAAGATTTTTATAACTACCATGCATGTTTTATGGAGCCGTGGGACGGACCTGCCGCAATAGCGTTTACAGACGGGAAAAACATAGGAGCGATACTTGACAGAAACGGCTTACGTCCAGCGCGTTATATTGTGACGAAAAATGATTTTGTAGTAATGGCGTCCGAGGTTGGGGTACTTGATATAGAACCAACGGATATCAA
>JAHIRR010000190.1 GCA_018818505.1 Candidatus Omnitrophota bacterium
AATGGAAGGCGCAGTGGCGAGCCTGCTTTCTCCAGGAGATAAGGCAATAGTTGTACGTGGCGGAAAATTCGGAGAGAGATGGGGCGAGCTGTGCGCTGCGTATGGCATAGAGTTTATTCCAATAGATGTTGAGTGGGGCAAGGCAGTTGATCCACAGGAAATAAAAAAAATACTTCAGGGACAAGGGACAAGGGACAAGGGACAAGGGATTAAGGCGGTTTACGTGACCTTGTGCGAGACCTCCACGGGAGTGGCAACGGATATAGAGGCTATAGCTAAGATTACAAAAGAATACGACGCTGTTTTGGTCGTGGATGCAATAAGTGCGCTTGGCGCTGTGGAGATAAAGACTGACGAGTGGGGCATTGATGTTGTGATATCTGGTTCGCAAAAGGGTCTTATGATTCCGCCGGGATTGGCGTTTGTGAGTTTGAGTGACAAGGCGCTGGCATTAGTTGAAAAATCAACGCTCCCAAAATATTATTTCAATTTCAAGGCATACAAGAAGTCCATAGACAAAAACGATACGCCATACACGCCTGCAGTGAATCTTATAATAGGTTTGAACGAGGCGTTGAAGCTGATTAAAAAAGACGGGCTTGCAAATGTAGTGGCTCGTCATAAAAAGCATGCTCAGGCTGTGCGTATTGCAATGAAGGCGCTGGGCCTCGAGCTTTTTGCGCCAGAGGCGTATTCAGACGCAGTTACTTCAGTAAAAGTCCCAGAGGGCATTGACAGCGCGAAACTCGTAAAGACAATGCGCGACAAATATGGCGTAGGCATTGCAGGAGGCCAGGCGCAGCTAAAAGGCAAGATCTTCCGCATTGCCACAATGGGCTACATCACCGCGGCTGATCTAAAGATGTGTATCCAGACGCTGGAGACAGTGCTTGCAGAGATGGGATATAGGTTCGAGAAGGGTGTGGGAGTGAAAGCGCTGGAGGAGGCTTTGAAGTAAATCGAATTGCTGGAAATAATCAAGATACAAGAAACAATAACCAAATAATAATCAATAATCAAATTCCAATAACCAAACCCATGTTGCTATGATGTTTGGTTATTGATTATTGGTGATTGCCCGCTGCTTTGCAGCGAGGTCTCGCCGAAGGCGGAGAATTTATTTGATTATTGTATCTTGGTTATTGGTCATTTCGAATTTTAAAAAGGAGATATATATGTTTAAGATACTTGTAAGTGACTCACTGGCGCAGGAAGGGATTGATATACTTGAGAAGGTGAAGGAGTTTCAGGTAGATGTGAAGCTGAAACTCCCACCAGACGAACTTAAAAAAATCATAAAGGACTACGACGCGCTTTTGATACGCAGCGGCACAAAGGCTACAAAAGATGTGATCGAGGCAGCCACTAAATTAAAGATAATAGGGCGCGCAGGTGTCGGCCTCGACAATGTGGATCTCGCAGCTGCTTCAAAACGCGGCATCATTGTCATGAATACGCCTGGCGGCAATACCATCTCTACCGCAGAGCACGCAATGTCTCTGATCCTCGCGCTTTCCCGCAATATACCTCAGGCAGACGCGTCTACAAAGCGCGGCCAATGGGAGCGAAAAAAATTCATGGGCGTTGAGCTCTACGGCAAGGTTCTGGGGATTATCGGGCTCGGCAGGATCGGCGCTGAGGTTGCTAAGCGAGCGGCTTCATTCGGCATGAAGGTAATCGCGTATGACCCGTTCCTGTCATTAGACAAGGCTAAAGAGGCAGGCGTTGAATCAGTTGAATTAAAGGATGTATTTAAGAGAGCTGACTATATTACCGCGCATACGCCTTTGACAGACGAGACAAAACATATTATTGGTAAAAAAGCAATATCTCAGATGAAACAGGATGTGCGCATTATAAATTGCGCGAGAGGCGGCGTAGTGGACGAGACAGCGCTTCTTGAAGGCATAAAAAGCGGAAAAGTCGCTGGCGCGGCGCTTGATGTCTATGAAAAAGAGCCGCCAAAAGAGAGCCCGCTCATTGGATGCGACAAGGTGATCCTTACCCCGCATCTCGGCGCCTCTACTGAAGAGGCTCAGGTCAATGTGGCGATAGATATCGCTAATAGCGCCAGGGACGCGCTTCTTGGACGCGGAATAAAAAACGCAGTGAATGTGCCGTGCGTGGATTTCGAACTTTACAAGATACTTCAACCATATGTCGAGCTTAGCGAAAAGCTTGGACTATTCGTGGCGCAGATAGCGGAAGGAAGGATCTCCCAGATCGATATAAAATATTCAGGTGATGTTGCAAAGCATAGCGTGTCTCCTCTGACAGTGGCAATCGTAAAAGGTGTGCTTACGCCCATACTGCAGGAGACAGTTAATTATGTAAATTCGCTTATTGTGGCGCGGGAACGCGGCATAAAAATAAAAGAATCGAAATCCATGGAGCTCGAGGAATACACGAGCCTTATCACAGTAGAGGTGACCACTGATAAAGGTAAGACATCTATTTTAGGCACAATGTTTACAAAGAAGGACGCGAGGATCGTAAAGATCAACGAATTTCATGTGGATGCTATTCCGCAAGGGTACATGGTGGTGGCGCACAATGTAGATGTGCCAGGCATAATAGGACAGATCGGCACGATTTTCGGGAAGAATAATATAAATATCGCGACAATGACGTTTGGCCGCGCGAAACCAGGAGGGAAGACTTTATCAGTATTGAATGTTGACAGCCCTGTATCTCAGAGCGTGCTGGAGGAGATAATAAAGGTAAAGAACATATTAGATGCGAAGCTGGTAAAGTTATAAAAGATCGTTAATCGGCTACGGTGGCGATGCCCGTAACGGTTACGTCAGCGGTTACGGTAATGGCCGTAACCGACATCGTAACCGTAACCGATACGGGCATCGTAACCGAAAAACGGAGTGAGATATGAAGAAAAATAAGATCTATATCATTGATGTAACCAACAGAGACGGTGTACAGACCTCTAGACTGGGCCTGGCAAAGCTCGAGAAGACCATGATAAACATGCTGTTGAATGACATGGGCGTGTTTGGCAGTGAGTTTGGTTTTCCTGTAACGCGCCACGAGACTAATTATCTAAATGCGAATCTTGAGCTCGCGCGCAAAGGCGTTTTGAAGCCTATTGTCTTGAATGGCTGGGTCAGGGCTATCAAGAAAGATGTTCAAAAGGCGCTCGAGCTGACAGATGTTGAAAATCTAAATCTTTCCATATCTACCTCTGAGCAGATGACACGCGGAAAATTCCAGGGAAAAAAGACCAGGGATGATGTGTTGAAGATGATGACAGGCGCCCTGGACTATGCGCGAAAAAGGAAATTAAAAATAATCGGCGTAAACGCGGAGGACGCGTCCAGGACTGACATGCCTTTTCTTATAAGGTTCGCGAAGATGGCCAGGGACCATGGAGCAGACAGGATCAGGTATTGCGATACGCTTGGTTATGACGACCCGTTTTCTATTTACAAAAGGGTGAGGGTGCTCGCGAGCGAGGTAGGGCTTCCCATAGAGCTGCACTGTCACAATGATCTTGGCATGGTAGTGGCCTGTTCGGTCGCAGGCGCAAAGGCGGCGATCGATGCCGGATGCGACGCGTACATAAATACGACTATCAATGGCATGGGCGAGAGGGCTGGTAATGCGGATCTCGTATCTGTGATACTTGCTCTTAAATATTCAAGCGGCT
>JAHIRR010000191.1 GCA_018818505.1 Candidatus Omnitrophota bacterium
TCCTATGTGCTGCGTGATCCCGCCTGCCTCTTTATCCACGACCTTTGTCTTTCGAATCATGTCCAGGAGCGAAGTCTTCCCGTGATCAACATGCCCCATAAATGTAACGATAGGCGCGCGGGGCTTAAGCTTCGCAGGATCCTCCTTCTCGTGGTCCTCTAAAAACACTTCTTCTTCGCTGGGAAGCCGCTCTATCTTACAACCAAACTCTTCAGCGATCGAATTCGCGGTCTCTTCATCGAGCGTCTGATTTATAGTCGCGAGGATCTTTTTGGCCATGAGATTTTTTATTAATTCATTGACCTTTACCTGAAGCTTGAGCGCAAAATCCTTTACTGTGATAGGAAAATCTATCTTTAATACCTTTAATTCTGGCAGCTTTTCTTCTTCAACCTCTACAGCTTCTGGCTTTGGAGGAGATTCGATGATGACTTTTTCAACCTTTACAGGCTTTGGCTTGGCTACTTTAGCTGTTTTTCCCTCGACTTTGCTCGGGACTCGCTTCGCTCGCTTAGCCTTGGTTTTAGCTGGAGTCTTTTTTGAAGGTTTCGCCTTGCCGCCAAGCTCTTTTTTCACGCGCGCAACAACATCATCATCAATAGCGCTCATGTGGCTCTTCACATTTATTTTCAATGCGCGAAGCTTAGCCATAAGCTCCTTGCTGGTAAACCCTAATTCCTTTGCGAGTTTATGGACCTTTATGCTCATCCTTTACCCTCAACTTCCTTCTTCTCTTCCTTTTTCGCTTCCTTTTCCTTTTCTGCTTTTCTCTCTTTCCCTTTTTTATCCCTCACTTCATGCACCATTTGCTCTAAGATCTTCTTTGCTGATATAAAGATCTTCTCAGCGGTCTTTTTACCAATACCATCTACCGCAGTAAGAGACTTTAGATCTGTCTTCGCAATGCTCCCAGCTGTCTTAAATCCTGCTTTTGCAAGCGCCTTCTTTGTCTTTGGCCCCACACCATCTATCTCGTCAACACCAACATTATTCACCTTGTCCATCTCTGCCTTACTGCGTATATCAATATTCCATCCAGTAAGTTTTGCGGCGAGCCTCACATTCTGGCCTTTTTTCCCGATCGCAAGCGAGAGCTGATCATCTGCCACAAGTACTTCAGCCCTTTTTTCTCTTTCATTCAGTTTTACGCTTGATATCTCCGCGGGACTAAGCGCGGAGCAGATAAATTGACCCGCGTCTATGCTCCATCGTATAATATCTATCTTCTCATCGCCCAGCTCCCTTACAATGCTCTTTACCCGCTGGCCCCTCATGCCAACACACGCGCCAACAGGGTCCACCTTCTCATCCTTTGAATATACAGCTATTTTTGTGCGGTCACCTGCCTCTCGAGACACAAACTTTATCTCCACGATCCCTTCGTATATCTCAGGCACCTCCAGCTCAAAAAGCCTTTTCACGAGTCCCGCATTTGTCCTTGAAAGCAATATCTCAGGCCCTTTCGCAGTCCTCTTTACCTCCATAATAAGCGCCTTTATCCTGTCGCCCTGTCTGTACTCTTCGCCATGAGGCACTTCTCTGCGAGGCAAAATACCTTCCGCGCGTCCAAGATCCACCACGATCATGCCTTTGTCAAATCTATGCACGCTGCCTGATGCAATATCATTTACCTTAGCTTGATATTCTGTGAACACCACATCCCGCTCTGCCTCGCGGATCTTCTGTATGATCACCTGCTTTGCAGTCTGCGCAGAGATCCTGCCAAAGTCGCCGCCGACCTCATTGCCGTCCGGGCCAAACACCTTAAAGTCGCCTGTCTCAGTATCAAACTCGACCTTTATATCCATAATATGCTTGCCCAGCTTTTTCCGCGCAGCGCTAACAAGCGCGGACTCTATGGCCCTCACAAGGATCTCCTTCTTGATCCCCTTGTCCCGCTCAATGCTATCCAATATATTCAATAACTCGTTGTTCATATATCCACCTCTTGCCTCGCTCTCGTAATTTTATCAAACGGTATCTCGATGATACCTTTTTTATTTGTATCCACCTTTATAGAATCCTCTAAAATCTCCTCTAAAGTCCCTATATGCTCCCTTTTATCCGCCACTGCCTCGCTCAGCATAACTCTCACCAATCTCCCTTTTGCCCTCTCGTAATCCCTTTTTATCTTAAATGGCCTGTCAATGCCAGGCGAGTCTACCTCTAATACATAGCGCTCTGTAATCGTATCGGCCTCGTCCATGACCATGCTCAACCTTTGATTCAGCTGCGCACAATCTCCCAGCCTAATCCCGCCCTCTCTATCTATCAGCAAACGCAACACCATCCTCCCAGCCTCGCGCCTGTAGACCATCTCTACCAGCTCCACGCCTTCTTCCTTTAATATAGGTTCTATGATTTGTTTGATTTTGTCTAACATACCCTCTTGTCATTGCGAGGCGCCGTAGGCGCCGAAGCAATCTCTTAGGAGATCCCTCGCTTCGCTCGGGATTATTTCGCACTTATCATTTACGAATTTCGAAGAAATTCGTAAATGATGTGCTCAATAAAAAAAGCGGGCCCAACTTCACCCACTTCTAATCTCAAACACCTCCCTTTCGCAAGCTATACTATACTATACCGCCTCCTTTTCTGTCAAGAGAAAAATGCAGGCCTGTAGATAATGCCTTTTCTATAAAAGGATTGTGTTTTTGCGCCTCTTCTTGTGTATATACAAAAATATCAACGTTCAGGCCTATATCGCCAAAATAATCCCTGTAATCTAATTGTCTATCAATAAAGCTTTTGTCTGAATCTTTTACTATTATTAATATATCCACATCGCTTGAAACGCCTGCTCTGCCTTCCGCAAAAGAGCCAAAGAGCACCACATCGTCTATATCCTTCCTCTCTTTTAGCATCTTTTTTACTGCGGTTTTTATCCTTGCGTCTAAAAGTTTCTTATCGAGCCAGAATATCTTTACAGAACCGCAGGATTTTTTCTGAATTACCGATCGCATCTTTAGCATCCTTCTCTGTTATATATTCGGAAGGTGTCCCATTAGCCCATCCATTAGGGTAGCGAGCCGGAATATAAAATCTATCCAATGCCTTGGCCGATTCCACCAACTCATCAGCAATATTAAGTTTTTTCTTTAACCCTTTCAACAAATCCGTAACCGAATGCCCCCACGCATCCCCGCCTAATTTCTGATACACTGACTTAGCTGCCTTCTCCGCTGCCTGCTGTGAAATAAACGAACTCCATTCAAAAAAACCAGCCCCAAGCTGCGAGCGGGCACTGTCTAAGTCCCTCTCTGCCTGTCTATACCAGTCTGCACTACGTTCAGGCATATAAGCCTCCGATCATAATCTCTTGCCCGTCTTTATTACTTCACTACCCTCTCGTTACCGCAAAATCAATCTTATCCAAAGGCGAATGAGATATACGCTTGCTCGCATCTAAAATCTCAATAGACACAATCTTATGATCCTTAGAATAATCAAAGACTACCCCGTCTATCTCTGTAGAATCCACAGCATCCACACCAGAAAGAAATTCTATATTCATCAAGTCATGTTTTGGATCGTACTCCACCCTCATAACATCACCTCCAGTAACGGCTCACCTGAGACGTTAAGTATGCAGTGATAACAATGAATTTGTCCTTCTCTTCATCTACTATCACCCTCAACAACATCTCCCTTCCTTCTTGATTATATTTTCTTTGTCTCACCTTGCGGCCACTATATCCATCAACTGTCTGTTCAGGTAAATTAAGCGTCTCTTTAATCCACTCAACAGGAATTTTCCGTAACTCAATCTTTTTCAAAGCTAAGGGTATAATATCAATGTGTTTCATATTCGCTTATCACATTATACCACCTATCTTCAAAAAATCAACCAACAAAAAGTCCTTTGTAAAAAAATTCCCTCTCCCCCAAAGGGGGAGAGGGTTAGGGTGAGGGGCAAGGTAAACTTAGATGCTCTGCACGATTGCTGCGCGGATTTTCTTCTCTTGCTATTCTTATAAATCAGTTACTGCGGACCCTTTTTCCAATCTCTCAGTCAGCGTCTCCTGCGAGACGAGTTTGGCATTTTGCTTGTATATGTCCATGGCCCTTGTCAGCACAAGCATAAGTTCAGCAACGTTTTCATTGATCGTTACATCCTTGGCCATCAAAACAACTGATTCAGTCTGGACACTATCCTGCCTAAATCTATCAGAATAGGCCTTTAGATAGAGCTCTGACACCTCAGAAGGATATAAGTCATGCAAATACTGCGGAACACATCCATCATATTTTATAAGTTCCTGGCCGCGTTGAACATTTGATAATTCCTTTACAGAGTGTACCAGCAGCTCTATAGACACGTCTACTCCTCCAGCAGCCAGCTGGAAGGATTTATGCTGCTCGGCTGGAGAAAAATCAACTCTGTCAAAACCTATAAATTCCAGGTATTTCTTTAAAACCTCGGTTGCAGTGTTCCTATCCTCATAAAAAACAAGATTAAGACTTTTATCCTGGCTGTGTGCCTTATTAAGGAGCGCTGCGACCAATTGCGCAGTTTCCTCCATCTCAGGATCCAATCTGGTCGATGAAGCAGAGGCTTCGATTAATTTTAATAACCTATTTCTATCTGTTTTTTTAGCCTGCATGGCATGGAAAGTCTCTAATGGCACTCCAGATCGAGCAATCTCAGTCTGCAATAAGCCTGATCTTTCTATTAGTTCAACAATATCTTTTTTATAATCTTTATGTATATACTCCTGATCACTGTATTGCATCTCTGCGAGTGCAGTCAGAAGGAGTTTATGTGCCGCCAAACCTTTTATAAATTTACCTTTGTCGTTCCTTAAACCTAATGACAATCTCTTAACCATAGGACCACTGCTTACCATCTTATTGTTTCCACTATAATAAGCCTCTCTTTCATCTGCAGCCCTAACGGGTAACTCAGAAACATTCGTTTTATTAACCGAATTAAAAAATGCAATTCCTCCTCCATCCTTTATTAATTTCTTAGCACCCTCAACATCTGGCTGTCTAAATGGAGTTACATCATTAAATAACTCGTGAAGCTTACTAAGGTTTTCGCGATTTCCATCTTTTTCTCCTGGACCCTGCATAATCTTAATGATTGTTTCTCTATCTTCAAGGTCAATGCCATTCATACGAGAAGCAGCCTCAGTAAGGACCTTCGCAGTATTAAACATGCCATACTTTGCAGTCATATTTTCGACAAACTGTATAAGCTTGGCAAATTCACCTTCTGAGATGGATTTTAAAGTATATCTGATTATTAAGTTATTTTCTTCTATCTCTTTATCTAATTTAATAGGCTTTTCTCCTTCAATATCAATAATTAAATAGGCCTTGCCTGTAGTCTGAAAGTCTCTAAATGCTGTGTTTATTAATTCTTGATCATAGGCATAGGTCTGTATCCCCAAGGGAATACCTCTGGCCCTTCCTTTTCCTGTAGATTCAGGGACTATCTGACCTAATGCTTCAGATGTCCTCCCAAAGACAGGCTCATTAGGTATAGCTATTAACAGATGTTTTATTTCATTTTCGTATAAATCCCTGGCTACTTGCTCTGAGCGATGAATTCCTGGCTTTCTCTGTTCCACAGCCTCTGCTCTTGCTGCCTCAAGCATCTCTTTTATATCCATACCCAAAAGCGCATTATAGACAAAACCATTAGGGCTCAATGCCTGAAACCTTCCGCCTAAATTAGGCAGCATCAAAATAGATATCACTTTATCCGCTTCATTCTCGTATAGATCTTTTACAAATGACTCTTTTATAAGCCTGTCTAAGCGGCTTCCTTTTTCATCAGCCCATTCTCCTGTCACTACGATTAGATTTTCAAATACAACCCTAAGAACTCCTAATTCATTCTCAGTAAGCTTGAGGTCTTCGAGTGTCGTTTCAAATAATGGTGTTGAGTTAAAGAGTTTTTCAATTAGAGAACTGGCAAGCTCCTCGCCCATACTGTCTAAACCAGATAAATATCTCGACCACACCCTTATCTGCGTCTTTAAACCCATCTGGAAGTTGACCATTGTTTCATCAGTACCGCCAGATTTTGAGCCGACTGCCCAAGGCAGCTTTGTCTTTGGATCAGCCCTTAAGGCGCTTACCATCTCGTCCTCTATCTTCTTGTAATTTATACCTAAAGAATCACAAGGGATAAATTGTCTATTCTTATGCTTTACAATAAATGTCGTGGCAGGTATCGCGCAAGTCATCTGGCCGCCAATGCCATAACCTGTAGCAATAACAGGGTCCGTAAACTTATCTGGATTAAGGCCATATTGACGTACTTGGAATTTCTCAATCTCACTAATTGCCTCTTCCATTGGCTTACCAAATCTCGGAGCCCTGTTTTTTCCATTGCTCTCAAAAGCAATATAACCCCATCCCTCAGGATCATGCGCTAGTCCGAACTTTTGCAGCAAGGATGAGAGTTTTAGTACAGCCGGACTCAGCGTCAGCCTCTGCTGCGAGGCGAGGGATTCAATATCCTTCGTCTCGATAATCTTTATCCATTCCTTAGTGACTTTTAAAGATTCAACATAAGCTTTCTTCTTTAAGCCGTTAAGCTCTGAACGATCCAGTCCTTGTGTATCATAATGCAGGTGTACGTAGAAGCGTAGCTGAGGACCGGTTCCTGATGGCCTGATAGTAATGTAACTAGTCTTTTTTCTCTTCTTTCAAA
>JAHIRR010000192.1 GCA_018818505.1 Candidatus Omnitrophota bacterium
GAGAAAGCGCGTGGGCCTTGCCAGGGCAATAGCGCTGGACCCAGACATAGTTTTTTACGACGAGCCCACTTCAGGCCTTGATCCTGTGGTAGGCGGCGTTATTGATAAACTCATAAAAGACCTGAGCGTGAAGCTTATGATCACCTCAGTGGTAGTAACACATGATATGCAGAGTGTTTTTGAGATTGCTGACAGGGTCGCGATGATCCATAAAGGAAGTATTGTGGAAGTAGGCGCCTCAAAAGATATAAAAAATTCCAAAAATGATTATATCCAGCAATTTATAAATGCTAAACCTGAAGGTCCCATAGATTTTTTTAAGGAAGACATAGGCATAATAGAGGCGTTAGGCCTCTAGACAAGAAAAGAGGAAGTATATGAAAAAATATACCAATGAATTTAAAGTAGGGTTATTTGTTATCCTTTGCCTGGCAGGACTTTTTTACCTTAGTTATTCTACAGGCAAGCTCAATATCAAGAGGCCAGGCTATCATATCTATGTTATGTTCAACGAGGTGGCTGGCTTGGAAGAAAAGGCGCCTGTGATGTTAAATGGCCTGGAAGTGGGAAAGGTGGATGATATAGATATTTCATACGAGGACGACAAGACCCAGCTTGTCCTTAAGATCTGGCTGGAAAAAGAAGCAAAGATCAGAGAGAACCCTGAGATAGCCATAAAGACCCTGGGCCTTATGGGTGAAAAATACATCCAGATATCGTCATCCGAGGGCAAGAATTTTGTAGGGCCAGACACTGTGCTTTACGGCAAGTCCTACATGGATCTGGATGCCCTTATGGAACAGGCCCAGACCATGTCGCGTGATATAACAAAACAATTAGAGACATTGGTGGCAAATCTTAATATTACTGTAGAAGATAACCAGGATAGTATCACCAATATTGTTGAAAACCTGGAAGTCTCCTCTAAAAACTTCGAGGAATTCAGTAGTGACATAAAGAGGCATCCATGGAAGCTCCTATTTAAAGGAAAAGAGAAAAAAGAAAAAAAGAAGAAAAAAAGATAAAACAGAGAGGACGGCATGAAAAGAATCGGGATATTTTCTATTTTGTTTCACATGATACTTTTTTGCGCTTGCGTTTATGCGCAGTCAGCAAGGATCATTGATTTAAAAGGCTCTGTGTTTGTTAAGGAGAGGCCTGGTTCTGATTGGGGTAAGGCAAAGCTTAACATGCTGCTGGATATAGATGCTGAGATCCAGACAAGAAAAGATGCTGAGTGTACTCTGGCATTTGATGAAGAGCAGAAAAATATATTGACCATAAAAGAGAATTCGCACGTAAAGATAGAAAATATGGCACCAGGAAAGATCTTTCTTCCTGAAGGCAGGGTATTTTCATTGATCGAAGGCCTGGCAAAAACAGAGAAGTTCGAGATCCGCACGCCTACAGCCATAGCTGGTGTAAGGGGTACTGGTTGGATCACAGATTATCGCAGGGGCAGGACCTTTATAGATTGCTTTAATGACACTGTCTACACCAAGAGTCTTAATGAAGAAGGTGATGTTACGGGTGAAGAAGATACGCCCAGTGGTTATCGTCGCTTTGTAAAATTTGGCGGTTTCATTGGCGAACTGATTCCCTTGGGTGTCGGAAATTACCAGGAATGGGGCGAATTCATAGATCATGTTAATACGGTTGCGCCCAGAGACGAAGGTACTGGAGGTGAAGATGTATCTGGTGGCCCAAATATCACCAGTGGTTACCAGGATCCAGCATCACATTTTTAACACGACCCTGATGAAATCCTTAAAAAAGATCCCGATAAAGTTATGGATAATTGTTGCCGGCTGTGTTATTATTTCAATCCTTTCTTTTGCAAAACCCCTTGATGATCATGAACTTATCTCTTACGACCTGAGGTTTAAATTAAGGCCTCCCCTCAGGGCATCTCAGGATATCCTGATCATTGAGATCTCCGACGCCACTCTGAAAAACTTAAATACATGGCCATTGCCGCGAGATTTTCATGCCAGCATGCTGGATGTTCTAAAAGAGTATGGCGCGAAGATGGTAGTATTTGACGTGCTTTTTAGCGAGCC
>JAHIRR010000193.1 GCA_018818505.1 Candidatus Omnitrophota bacterium
AACTGCTTCTTCATATCCTTAGAAAAACCCAGCTTATCTAGATCAACCAAAACAGAACCTTTATCCAGGATCCTTATTACAATATTCTCACCGTATATAGTAGGAAACGTTGACACTCTGAGATCCACGTTCCTGTTTTCCACCTTTATATTAAAACGCCCGTCCTGTGGTTTTCTCTTCTCAGATATGTCGATCTTAGAAAGTATCTTTATTCTGGAGAGAAGCGCTGACTCCAAATGCTTTGGCGGTGAAAACATCTCGTGCAACACTCCATCTACCCTAAAACGCACCTTCAGACTGTCCTCTTCTGGCTCTACGTGTATATCGCTCGCCCTATCCTTTACTGCCTGCATTATTATAAGATTCACGAGCTTTATTACAGGTGCCTCTTCTGCCATTTCAGCAAGCTTTTTTGAATCTACCCCGGCCTGTGGGCCTTTTTTCTTTTTTCCTTTATCAATATCTTTTATCACATCATCTACTGAGCCTGTTACGCCATAATATTGATCTATTGCATTTAAAATGCTAGTCTGACTAGCCAGCACAGGTTCTATCTCGCATTTGGACCTACGGGCCAAATCATCTATGGCCATGATATCCTTTGGATCTGACATAGCTACAGTAAGACTGGCCCCTATTTTAAAAGTAGGGATGGCCTTGTGTTTACGCGCCACGCTTTCAGGAATAAGCTTTAAGATTCCAGCATCCACCAAATAATTATTAAGGTCGATATATGGCATTCCTAAAATCTCTGAGAGCGCCTGAGTATAATCATCTTCACTCACAACGCCTGAATGCAGCAAAATCTTACCGAGGGCAATACCTTTTTTCTTAGAATCCTCTTTTGCCTTTTTGAGCTGCTCCTGTGTGAGGAGCGAACGCTCTAGCAAAATCTCTTCCACTGTCTTCTTTGGCATTATTACTCCCTTTTGTCGTTGCGAGCGAAGCCCCGCACTTTGCTCGCAAAGTGCGGGGCGAAGCGAAGCAATCTCAAACCATACGTATGTCTTTCGGCAAAGTGAACGAAAATTTCGAACCTCTGCCAAGACGACTGCTCACCCAGATCCGGCCTCTATGCGCCTCGACTATCTCTTTTGTAATCGGCAGCCCCAAACCAGTGCTTTTCGTGCCGCTGGAGCTCGCCCTGCCGACTGTGTAAAACTTATCAAATACCTTATCAAGATCTTTCTCTGCTATGCCAGGGCCATTGTCTATTATACTCACCTCTACAAATTTCCCCAGATCCTCTAATTCTATTTTAACTATGCCGCTATTTTGCGTGAACTTAATGGCGTTTCCTATGAGATTCGTAAATACCCTTTGGATCTGATCACGGTCAAACCACATCTCTATCTTCTTATGAGATGTGTCCAGCTTAAGCCTTATATCCTTTTTGTCAGCGTCTATCTTCATGGTCTCATAGGTCTCTTTTGTAACAGCGCATATATCCTGAAAATTTCTTTTTGTATCTAAGCGGCCTGCTTCAAGCTTGGATAGGCCCAAAAGTTCTTCTATGAGACGCAATACCCTGTCTATATTCTTCTTTGCAATAGTAAGAAACTTTTCCTGGGTAGGATTTACTTCTCCTGTTAGCCCGTCGAGCAAAAGATTCATGGCCTCTTTTACAGACGTAAGAGGCGAGCGTAATTCATGCGAGACTGTAGCTACGAAATCCAGCTTTAGCGCGCTCAGCCTTTTTATCTCCTCATACTTCAAGGACTTATCAATCGCTCCAGAAACATGCGAGGCCATCTCTTTTAAGATATCAAGATCATTTTCCTCAAATGTCTCTTTCGAGGCCTTATTATTTACATTAATAACTCCAAGGAGTTCGTTATTTGCCACCAGAGGCACGCTCAATAAAGAATTATTATGATAACCCTTACTTCTTCTGCGAAACCTTTTATCTATAGCTATGTCCTTTATAAGAAGGGGCTCTTTGTTTTTCGCGACCCATCCGGAAACGCCCTCTCCCATCCTGGTCTTTGCGCTTTTTATGATATTCTCATTCAAACCCTTAGATGCTTTGATAGAAAGCTCCTGAGTCTCTTTATCCATGAGCATTAATGAACCCCTCTCTACGCACAACAAGTCAGAAACCTTTTCCATAGAGGTCTTAAGACACGCATCCAGCTCCAACTGCGCGTTTATATCTTTAATTATATCGTTCCAGATTTTTGTATCCATATCTTCCGCGTAAGTTCCGCGTCTAAAGTAGACAAAACAGTCAGTGACTGATTTGTCTACTTTAGCTTCCGCGTTGGTTCCGCGATTAAATCTTCAATATCTCTTTTATCTTCGTAACCAAATCATCCAGCTCAAATGGCTTTTCAATGTATCCGCTGATCTTCTGAAATGCAAATAAGTCCCTTACCTTTTCTTCTTCCTTGCCGCTCAGCATAAGAACAGGAATACCCTTTGTCTTTGGAAGATTTCTTAGGTCCTTTAAACAGCTAAACCCGTCTACCTTGGGCATCATGATATCCAGGATAATCAAGTCAGGCAGCTCCTGTTCCGCTATCTTCAGTCCGACATCCCCATCACCAGCTGTCACTACCTGAAAACTCTCCTGCTCCAGCCTCACCTTCAAAAGCTTCTGTATGTCTTCTTCATCATCAATAACAAGGATCTTCTTCTGTAGCTCCATGTCTTGCCTCCATTCGTTGTTCGGTTCTCGGTTATCGGTTTTTGAAAACAAACGAGAACCGAAAACCGAGAACCGAAACCCGAGTTATCATCCCAACAACTCCTGTATCTTATCCACCAGCACCTTTGGTTCAAACGGTTTTGTTACGTATGCGTCTGCGCCCATTTCTTTACCAATAAGTTTATCTTTTTCTTGTCCGCGGGCAGTAAACATAAGTATAGGTATATGTTTATGCTTCTCGTCAAACTTTAGCATCCTGCATACCTTGTAGCCATCGATCTTTGGCAGCATCAGATCCAGTATCAGTAGATCCGGTTTATCAGCCCTTGCCTTGTCTAAACCTTCCTGGCCATCTGCTGCCTCAGTGACATCATAACCCACTGCCTCGAGACGAAACTTTATCATCTTCCGAATATCATCTTCGTCATCCACTATAAGTATTTTTTTCTTGTCCATTAGTTACCTCCGCTTATTGCGCTTTTTATCTTCTGCATTAAATCCCTTGTGTCATATGGTTTTTCCACAAAAAATGCAATATCCTCAAGCGCAAAAAGGTCTCCTACTTTTCTCTTTTCCTTAGCGCTTAATATAATAACCGGTATATCCTTAAATTCCTCTTTCTTCCTCATCTCCCTTAAGGCTGTATACCCATCCACCTTTGGAAGCATGATATCTAATATTACTACATCCGGCTTTTTTGTCTCCATAACCTTAAGCATAGTCTCCCCATCCTCAGCAGACATAAATTCAAACCCCTCTGCCTCTATCCTGAGTTTTAACATCTTTATTAAATCCCGATCATCGTCGACCACTAAGACTCTTTTCTTATCCATAACTACCTCCAGTACATAGTATGTTTAGATTCGAAATAACCAATAACCAAGTTACAATAACCAAATAAATTTCAATAATCAATTATCAATAATCAAACAACTAAGACGACTTATCTATGATTGAGGAAAATATCTTTTTAAGCTCTTCTGCTTCTTTAAATAAAGGCAAAATCTCTGAACTTCTTTTCTCATTAGCTTCCGAAAGCAGTTCTAACCAATGATGGCTTTCCTTAGCTTCTCTTCGTGCTATTTTCATACGCTGTAAAAAGTCCTTCTTTCCTAAAGAATCATTGGCTTCTCTATAATTTGCTCCAATAGAACCAGAGGCTCCAACAACTTGGTTTATTAATCTGTCATTTATAGGATTCCTGTGCAGATCTTTGCACAATCTAATCACTTCTTTTGCAAATTTGGTTGTCCTCTCTTCTAAATCAAACCGTCTCGCCATATCTTACCTGTTTGGTTATTGAAATTTGGTTATTGGTCATTGTTTGATTATTGTAACTTGTATCTTGGTTATTTCGTGTTACTATCTCCATCAAATACTATTCTTCTTATTCTTTAAATCTTTCTCAGCACTATCTATTAAACCTTTTTTATTCTTCACCTCTTCAGGAAAAACTGCCATGCCATAATTTAAAGAAATCTTGGTCTGCTTTTTTAACCTCTCTATTATCTTCATGGCGCCATATCTATTAGCGCCTGCCATCATGGCTACGCACTTCCCGCCTTCAGATCTGGCTATCTTATCCTCTGGCCCCCTGACCGTAGATTTCATTTTCTCCTCTAAGCCTGAAATATTCTTTTCAGTATTATCCCTGCGGTTCCTAATCTTAAAAAGGAT
>JAHIRR010000194.1 GCA_018818505.1 Candidatus Omnitrophota bacterium
AAATAGTATCTATAGATTCCTTTTTCGCATCTTCAATAAACGCACACGTATTTATAATCACAGTATCCGAGCCAATCACGTCTTCTTTAAATACATATCCATTATCTATGAACTCGGACATGATATGCTCTGAATCAACAAGATTCCGCGGACAGCCAAGACTTATAATACTGAATGTCTTTTTCATAAAAAAAGTTGCGTTAGGTTTCGTAATGTTGCGTCAAGTTGCGTAAGGTTGCTTTATAAGTATTTTATTGCAACTTCACGAAACCTAACGAAACGTAACGAAACCTTACGCAACCTCCATGCAATCTTACGATTATATTATTCCTTCCTTAGTTATAGTTAGGGTCTTTTTCTCTCCTTTTTTACCGGGGGTACCGAGGTCTTTACCGTTAAATCTTAGCGTTACGCCGCCGGCATTGCCTATCTCCATGTCTATCCGGGTCTTTGCTTCCCAAGTATCAGAATCGCCTTTCTTTAAGATGCCTCTAAATAAGAGCTCTTTGCCCTTCGTAACCTGAATCCATGTGTTATAACGCGCTGTAAGTTCGACTGTAAAACCTTCCGCAACCTCGGAGGTTGCCGTGCTGGCAACCTCCGAGGTTGCGGCGGCGGCCTGCTCCTTATGTTTAGTGAAAAGATTTCGTATGAATCTTCCCACTTGCACAAAGCCAAAGGCAAGTAAATATACGCTGAAAAAAGCCACAAACACGAGCCCTATCTGGCGCTTGTGCTTTAAAAACCATTCGCCTTTTGGTTTTTCAGGCTTTGGGGCCAGTTGAGGCCCGGGCCTTTTTTCCCCGCTTGACAGGAATTCCTTTACTATTCTTTCTTCAAGCGCGCCCAGGAACTGCGAATAGGATTTAATAAAGCCTCTTGCATAAAAAGGTGCTGTTGTCTTTAGGATGCTATCTTCTTCTATTGTGGAGATTATGTTCTTTGGGATGCGCGTTCTTTCTGCGACATCCTCTATGGAAAGCTGCCTTGTTTCGCGGAACTTCTTAAGTGTTTTTCCAAGTGATTCAGTCATATTATCCTAAGGCGAAACCTCGACCAGTTTACTGGTCGAGGTTTCGCCTTGAGAACCTAGTCAGAGAGTTCTTCCTCTGTAGTGGCCTCTTTAACCTTATATTCAGCTATCAGGATCTCTCTTGGCTTACTGCCCCTGAACGGGCCTACTATATTTTCCTCTTCCATTGCGTCTATCAACCGCGCGGCCCTGGTATAGCCCAGCCTGAGCCTGCGCTGCAGCATCGAGACAGAGGCCTGGCCTGTCTCAAGCACCATCTTTACTGCATCATCAAAAAATTCGTCTTTCTTAAACCCGCCTTTACCGGATACGCTTTTCTTCTGTTGCTCGAGTATCGCGTCATCATAAAGAGGGTCTCTCTGCTCTTTTACTGAAGTAACGACCTTTTCTATTTCAGCGTCTGTCAGGAGCGTACCCTGCGCGCGTATGGGCTTTGCGTTCCCAGGCTCTAAAAACAGCATGTCGCCCTTGCCCAGCAGTTTATCCGCGCCATTCATATCCAGAACAGTCCTTGAATCCACCTTTGACGCTACCTTAAACGAGATCCTTGCAGGAAAATTCGCCTTTATAACACCTGTCACAACATCCACAGACGGCCTCTGCGTCGCCAGTATTATGTGTATGCCCACTGCCCTTGAAAGCTGCGCGAGCCTTGTAATCGCGTTCTCAACATCCTGCTGCGCCACTATCATAAGATCTGCCAGCTCATCTATGATCACTACAAGATAAGGCATCTTTTCGTCAGATTTCTTGTTAAAGGCGTCTATATTTCTCGATACACTCTTTGCAAGCTTTTTATATCTCTCTTCCATCTCATTCACGACCCAGTCAAGCGCGCCTGAGGCCTTTTTTGAATCTGTGACCACAGGGCATAAAAGATGCGGCAGGCCATTATAGATAGCCAGCTCCACCATCTTTGGATCCACCATTATGAATTTCAATTCATCTGGCGTGGCATTATATATCATGCTCATTATCAAAGAATTCACGCACACAGTCTTGCCGGAACCTGTGGTGCCCGCGATCAAAAGATGCGGCATATCGCCAAGATCCGCCACTACGCTGCGATCGGCAATATCCTTGCCAAGTGCGATGGCAAGTTTTGAAGAACCTGCTTTTTTCTGATATTCACGAGACTCAAGGATCTCTCTTAAGCACACAAGGGACG
>JAHIRR010000195.1 GCA_018818505.1 Candidatus Omnitrophota bacterium
GCCTTTTCCTTGCGCCTCTCTATAGAGCCATCATCACCCTTCAGGACAGACTGCTTCTTCTGCATACTCTCTTCGCGCTGAGTTGAGAGCTTTTCGTAGTCCACCTTTTTCTTGCGAAATAGCTGGCGGGAACCTTCAGCTGCGTAGGTGATGCTGGTAAATAAAAACACTGCGAGAGTTAAAATGGAAATAATCTTGCTAGTCTGTCTGGTATACATATATGATATACCCTCCTTAAACTAATTTATAAAGTATTCAAAAGTATACCATAAAAAATTTCTAAATCAAGGTATCCACAATTGTAGAGGACGTTTAAACGTCCTCTACAATTTAGGTTAATTATACACCTTTGCCTATTTGTTTTATAGCGGCTGGCTTTAATCTATTGTTTAGCGTATTTAGCCCTATTCCGTTCTCATAGATTGCCAGTTCTTGTATCAATAGCGGCCTGGCTTCTTTACCTATATAGATTATCTGTTCCGGCTTCAGATTAAGCGATCTTACGCCTTTTCCGTCGATAACCTTTATATGTACATCATTATCAAACTGTTTAACCTGATTATATTCCTTTACATCTGCGGCCACTACCACTACCGCATCCTCGGGACCCTGTTTTGTAAGCCAGTTAGTGAACCACTCAGCGCCATTACTTATGATCTGAGCTGCTGCAATGACCTGGACCTGGTCCATAGCGCGGTTGCTGAGTTTGTGGTTGGAGGAGAGGTTTAACTTACTACGCAGCTCATCCAGTGTCTTTAGTTGCTCGGTAGTTTGTATATCTGGATTCTTTAGATTATCTATCTCTGTGGTTAAGTAATTAGCGTCTATTCCATCTGCATCTGTAAGGATTTGGGCTATCTTTATTCTTAAGCCTTGTTCTGCCTTGATAAAGCCTTTGATGCCAGCTTTGACATGGCCTTGACCAATGGTTTCCCATTTGTCTCCTTCGAATGCAAACTCACTACCAAATAGAGTTTTGAATCTATAAAGTATATCTGTTGCTTCGTCTAAGGTCATAGCATCTAGGAAGCTTGCAATATCACCTTTATCTGCAACTATTTTATCCCAGCTTCCCGTAGGTACTGTATCCATGGAGCCTTTTCGAGCTGCCCTGAATATAAAGTAGCCATTGCGCTTGAATAAATCTTTATATTCATTTATAAGGAGCTTTTCTGCAAGTTCTTCTATTCGGATATTTGCCTTTTTATTCTTACCATCTGTAAAGGCCTTGACAAAAGCTGAGTCAGCATTTACTGGCTTATCCCCTGTAGATGCATCAAGCTCGATTGTAGGTCTTAGGCCTAGTGCTTCAAGGTCTGTAAATTTTATATTCTCAGATATATTTTCTACGCCTCTTAGAGTTTTCAGGAACTCATCCTGAGCCTTGACATAGAATGCTACTGGGCCATCTAATACAAGATTTAGGAGGTCCCATTTTTCATCTTCTGATTCTGCATTATGTATTGCTTTTATAATATTCTCCTCTGCTGTTAAAGAGGTATAGACGCGGCTAAAGAAGTAGCTTATGAAGTTTTTCCAGGCTTGTAATTCAGATATAATTTCTTTGTCAGTCGCTTTTTCAATTTTGCGGTTTACATAATAATTTATGAATGCCGATCCTAACCTGTTGGCTATACGACGTATCTGTTCAAGAGAAGAGAATACACATGTTACATTTGTCTGTATACCTAATTGCATTATCCCATTAAGAGACTCTATGCCAGCTTCTATACCAGGGACCTTTATTGTAACATTGTGAGCGTGCTCTTTTCCTATTAAGCCGATCAACATCTTTGCTTCACCTACTATATCTATAACCTTATCTAGATGTGAGCGCACTTCAACGCTTACTGTAGATGGCTGGCCAGATAGATGAGCTGGCTCAAGTGCTATTGCAACCTCTCTTACAAGGCCTTTTACTATGACTTCGTTGTAGATCTCTTCAATAGACTTATTGCCTTTTTTACCAAGCTTTATTATCTTGTCCTTATACTGCTCTATGACCTGCTCTATTATGACTCCATTTGTCGTCATTCCTGCCACAGCATGTATCTTCATCCAGTCTGTAAGGTCAAGCTTTTTGATCTTTCCTTCTATTAAAGGAACTATCTTTTCTAAAGGCGTGCCGTCATAGAATACGATTTGACCTTGTTTAAGGGACAGGACTCTGCCGAGAGGGCTTAGATCAGGTATCTTTTTTGGAAGTTCATATTTTTCTACTTTCTCTGTAGTAGTTTTTAAATTGTCAATATCATCCCTACGAGCCTCGATAAGTGCTTCAGCTTCTTCTTTTAAAGGCTTTACGAATAACCATAGCTCGTTCTTAGCTGCAAACTCGAGCTGGTTTAGTATGGTAACTATCTTCTGATTTAGTGCTTGTTTGGTGAGGTTTTGCTGGAAAGTGAGGGGTTTATTAAAACCATTGTCTGCCAGATTATTAAATCCTTTTACCATTTTATTATTCGAACTCAAGGTTGGTCTGAGAGTAGTTGCTGCGGCATATGTGGAATTAGTGAAGAGAAACGATACGAGGAGAACCATAGAAATTAACTTCTCTACTTTAGTGCGCTTCACAATAACCTCCTATTTTTTTAACAACGACGTGTTAATAATTAGATATGCTAAATATTTAGATATGGCTCTTTGAAATCTATTTATAAACTTAATATAAATATACCACGAAAACGTTTTCCTGTCAATTATTTATTTTATTTTTTAGGTGAGAGTTTAGAGATGAGGTCTTTTGGTTTGAGTTCTGTGATTTTACCTGTGGTCCTGTCTTTTAGCTCCAGAACTCCTTTTTTAAGGGCTCTTTCGCCTATTACTACTTGAAAAGGTATACCGATTAGTTCAGCGTCGTTGAATTTTACACCTGCAGATTCGTTTCTGTCGTCTAATAGGACCTCTATGCCTTTCTTTTGTAGGTCAGTGTAAACTTGGTCTGCAACCTTGCGAACATTTTCCTTGTCATAGTTTATAGGAACTATGATTACATGGAACGGCGCAATGGAGCTTGGCCATATTATACCTTTTTTATCGTTATTTAACTCTATTGCGGCTGCGATAATGCGATTTACGCC
>JAHIRR010000196.1 GCA_018818505.1 Candidatus Omnitrophota bacterium
CCCCATCTATATATTCATTGGTAGGTTGATGCGAATGGCCAAAGACTATGATGTCAGGCTTTTTCGCGAGAAACTCTTCTTTCATGATATCCTTGAGTTTTTCAGGGCTGCCATAGCCATGCATCAGGCATATCTTTTTACCAGCCACCTTTAGGATCTTTTTATCCCCTAAAGAAAAAAGGGTCTTTGTGCGGTCCATGTTTCCGGATACAGCCTCTACCTTTGCTATCTGTTTAAGTGGCTCCAGTATACTAATGTCTATCAGATCGCCCGCATGAAGTATTAGATCACATCCTTTAAGCGCCAGAAGAAGATCCTCTGGCAATCTATCAGCTGCAACAGGTATATGCGTGTCAGATATAACGCCGATTCTCATAGTCTTTGCTCTCCTTAAAAAGATACCACAGAGAGCACAGAGATTTTTTATAGTTCCCTCTGTGTGCTCTATTAGACTTTAATTAGCCAATGTTTACTTAATAAAAACTCCCCTATTTTAAAATTAAAAGAATCTTTGTATTTTTCTAAAAATACGGAGGCCGCAGAGATTTTTTTAAATTATAGTTTTTCTCTGTGTCCTCTGTGGTTTCTTTTAAATCCTTACCCAACCTGCGGTTTTTCGTATAGCTCCATCAATACATTAAGGTCATCCATGTTCCATACCCAGAGCTTTGCCTCTTTTGCCATAAGGTACGCATTTTCATTTATGCCAGCTAGCGAAATAAGAATATTTCTATTTATCCTATTGGCGCGGGATTTGGTTTTAGTGTTTTTTATGATCTCTGTTATCTCGGCCTCTGTTACGTGTTCTTTTTTTATAGTGCACAGCCATTTGAACCTGCTATTCGCGGCAAGGATATTTATATTGCCAGGCGCTTCAGTGCCAGGCCTTCCTACATCAGTAAACGACAGAAATTTATGTTTTTTTCCATTCAACTGTATTACATCATTTTTGAATAGCTTAAAAAGGTCTATGACCCTTGATGAAAGCTCTTTTTCGAATTCTTGTAAAAATATACTTATCTTAGCCCTGATATCTTTTTTAAAATAACCCTCTTCCATGAGTTCATCCAGGCTAAAAGATAGGATCCTTTTTAGATAGACAGACTGCAGCCAGAAAGAGAAAAGCCTGTCCTTAAATCTATAAAACGAACCATTGCGTACGATTATATCCATATCTACCAGCCTGTTTAATATCTTGGAGGCGTCTCGCGCCTGCAGTCTGGATGAGGAGACCATGTCAGCCTGTTTCTTGCTTCCGGACGAAAGCGCGATGAGCAAGGCCGCGGTCTTTGACAGCAATTTACCGTCGGAGATTCTGAAGAAGAGATTGGAAAATAGCTGGTTTATTACACCTGTTTTTTTAAAGACACTTTCTGTCAGCGCGAATTCTATAAGCTCAGCATGGTTATCAGAAGAGATCTTTCTGGAAAAAACACCTTTTTCCATCTCGTCGCATAACACCTGCATGTAGAAGGGTTTATTTCCTGTAAAGGTGGCGACGAAATCCATGTACACCTGAGGCAATGCCGCGCCGCGCATCTTATCCTGCAGAAAAGAGCGCGACATATTCATATCGAAAGGCGAAAGGATCATCTTTTCAAAATTTCCGAAAAGGAGCGCTAGTTTTTCATTGAATATGCGCTGAGAAATCGTTGCTTTGGAACTGAGCAAAAGATACATGGTATCTTTCTGTAGCATGATCTTTTTGGCAAGCGTGGCGTAAGGGTGTTTTAAATCAAAATTACCAAGATTATGAAACTCATCGAGTATAAGCAGGCTTCTCTTTTTGCTTTCCTCTGATATCATAGCCGTAATGTCAAGCATGAAGGAATACCCCTCGTCCATCCTGCCTTTATCTATATCCTGCAGCACCCTTATGCATGTCTCAGCTGTCTTTGGATGGGTCCTTTTCAAGTCCTCTATCAAGAGTACTGTGTCATGAGGCGCTGTTAGCGCAGGGTCTGATCGCATGAGCTGGAAAAGAGCTGATTTTATGAATCTCTTGGCGCAGAATCCAAATGGCTCTATCTTTATCTCGAGGTATATCGGGATAATAGCGTCACTTTTTATTTGATTCGAAGATAAAATATCCTTTATGAGAGAGGTCTTTCCTATGGAGGGTTCGCCAATAAGGGCTATATTCTGCCTGTAGCCTTCAGAAAAAGAATTTACGCGGCGTATGATAGTTTCGATTATGTCTGGTCTGTTGTAGGACATGTATTATTTCCCTTTGGACGAGGCCGAACCTCGAACATTAAATGTCAATGTTCGAGGTTCGGCCTCGAAGGTTACGAACTTACAGCCCTTTGTGTCAACAAATAAGACCTTTGCGTTTTTTGTCAATGCAAGACTCAGGCCCATAAGATTAAAACAGTTTTTGCCTATGATCTCTTTTTTTATGGTATAGCAATGCTCAGGGTTATGCGCGTTGTATACGGCCTGGAAATCTGACGAGCGATTTATGCTTATTTTCACCTTTTCCCTGCAGTCTGTGCACTCGACAAATGCGTAAAAGGCGTTCTTTGGATTTTTTGGCAGCAAGTTTTTAATAAATTTCTCAATCATTGTCATTTTATGGCCCTGTACCACTCGCTAAGAATACCAATTGAGTTACACCTTCGCTCGGGTGCAGGGCACAGCGAGCTTTATACCAGATGGCGAAGCCATGAACCCGAGCGAAGATGCAATTCAAGCAGTATTCTTAGCGAGTGGTTCATGGAGCGGGTGAGGGGAATCGAACCCCCGCTGCGAGCTTGGGAAGCTCGTGTTCTACCATTGAACTACACCCGCATGAGTTCTGCAAATTTACGACGTCTCCCCTCGATGTCTTTTTTGTTTAACCTTAAGAACCTGTTAACGCTGAAATCCTCTACAGTGAATGATGCCATTGTAGCGCCGTATGCAAGGGCATTTCTGACAGTTTTTGCATCCGTCTTGTTTGTTTTTGCTATATAGCCCATGAATCCCCCGGCAAAGGTGTCTCCTGCGCCAGTAGGGTCACAGACATCTTCTATTGGATATGCTGGGATCAAAAGCGCTGAGGCATTCTTGCAAAACAATGCCGCGCCATACTCGCCTCTTTTTATTATCGCAAATCTTGGACCAAGTGAAAGCAGGTACTTCCCTGCCTTTATAATATTTGACTCTCCGGAAAAAAGCCTTGCCTCAGTGTCATTCAAAAATATGGCGGATGTTTTACGTATGGTTTTCTTTAATGCCTTGCCTTTGCTCTGGATCCAATGATTCATGGAATCGCAGCCTATAAATCGTTGACCCTTTAGATTTTTCAGGATAAACAGCTGGAGATCTGGATCTATGTTGGCCAAAAAGACATAAGGGCTTTTTTTGTACTCTCGGGGTATCACAGGTTTAAAATCAGCGAACACATTTAGCTGCGTGTCTATTGTCTTTGCGCAATTTAAATCATCTACATACGAGCCTTCCCATCGGAAGGTCTTACCTTTTTTTGTCTCCAGGCCCCTCAGATCGACTCCGAATGATTTTATAAGCCTTTTATGCTTGACAGGAAAATCCTTTCCTATAGTAGCAACCAGATTTACGTCACTAAAAAAACTAGCGCTTACTGAAAAATATGTGGCTGAACCGCCCAGTACCTCTTTTGACATGGCTTGAGGTGTGGCAATGGTGTCAAGCGCTACAGAACCTATAACAAGTATTTTATTCATATATAACACCTTATCTATACGAAATAACCAATAACCAAGATACAAGATACAAATAAATTCTCCGCCTTCGGCGAGACCTCGCTGCAAAGCAGCGGGCAATTACCAATAATCAATAACC
>JAHIRR010000197.1 GCA_018818505.1 Candidatus Omnitrophota bacterium
CACCTTGTTTAAACCAGCGTATTTTGGCGCGCTGCCATGAACCGGCTCAAAAAGCGCTATATGATCTCCTATATTTCCGCCTGCAGCTATGCCAAGTCCTCCAACAAGCCCGGCGCACAGATCAGACAGAATATCACCATATAAATTCGGAAGCACCAATACATCGTAGAGCTCTGGCTTTTGCACCAGCTGCATGCACATATTATCGACGATCCTGTCTTCGAATTCTATCTTGCCTTCATAATCCTTTGCTACTTCGCGCGCCATCTTTAAAAACAAGCCGTCAGTCTCTTTCATGATGTTTGCCTTATGAACAGCTGTTACCTTCTTTCTTTTATTCTTTACCGCGTAATCAAAGGCAAACCTTGCTATCCTTTTTGACGCGCTCACAGATATCGGTTTAATCCCTATTGCTGAATCCCGTTTGATCGTAGAGCCGCTCAATTTCTCGATCTGCTCTATGATATCTTTTGTGCGCTTCAGGCCCTGTGAGAACTCTATGCCCGCATATAAATCCTCGGTATTCTCCCTGACAACAACCAGATCGAGATCCTGGTATCTGCTCTTCACTCCTTTATAAAATTTGCACGGCCTAAGACAAGCGTATAGATCCAATGACAGCCTTAGCTGAACATTTACAGATCTGAATCCTTTTCCAACTGGGGTCGTAATAGGCCCTTTTATCGCAACCTTGTTCTTGCTTATTGAATCCAATACCTGGGTCGGCAGCACTGTGCCAAACTTCTTCATGGCCTCCGCGCCCGCGATCTGTTCCTCCCACTCTATTTTTACACCTGTCGCGGCAATACATCTTTTTGCGGCAAGACTTACTTCCCTTCCAATGCCATCGCCTGGTATCAATGTTACTCTATGTGACAATGTCCAACCCTCCTTTTAATAAGATCTATTTTTTAACAACGCGAATTCCATACTATATTCGCGATAATTAGCGTTAGATTCGCGTTTATTCGCGTTAAAATAATTTCAGATAATATCTAAATCTAAGCCCCCATACTTCTTATAAAGATTGACTATGCCGCCTTCCTCTATCAATGCTGCCTGGAACTTACTGAAAGGTTTTATCTCTAACTCATATCCTTTATCAACATTCCTAACTACACCTTTTTTTAAATCTACCTCTATCATATCTTCGTTTTTTATTTTATCAGTATTGCATTCTATGAGAGGCAGCCCCAGATTAAATGCATTTCTATAAAATATCCTTGCAAAACTCTTGGCGAGCACTGCCTGGCCGCCCGCGTATTTTATAGCAAGCGGCGCCTGTTCGCGGGATGAGCCGCACCCAAAATTCTTCCCGGCAACAGCAAAAAATGGCTGGCCTCGCAGGCTTTTATAGAAATCAGGGTCTGTATCCTCGAAAACATGCGTTGCAAGTTCATTGGGATCCTGAATAGAAAATTTATATCTGCCTGAGATGATCAGGTCGGTATTTATGTCATTCCCAAATTTCCGCGCGATTGCTTTCATTTGACTAGTGTCATTGCGAGCGAAGCGAAGCAATCTCAGAGATTGCTTCGGCGCTTCGCGCCTCGCAATGACAATTTAGGTTAAAGGTTCCTTACCTCTTCTGGGTTTTTCATATATGTCTTAAAGGTCTGTTCGCTTATCATGCCTCTTTGAAACAATATCTTAAGAGACTTGTCCATGGTATGCATGCCATATTGGAATCCTGTCTGGATATGCGTCAGGAGCTGCTCAGTCTCATGTTCGCGGATCAGATTTCTTATCGCAGGTGTTGCCACCATGATCTCTGTAGAAAGGACCCTGCCAGCTCTGTCGCTCCTGGGTAAAAGCTGCTGCGACATAACTGCCTGCAAAGTACCTGCCAGCTGGATCTTGACCTGCTGCTGCTGATAAGGAGGAAAAACATCTATAATTCTATCTATTGTCTGCGAAGCATCTGGCGTATGGAGCGTTGCCAGGACTAAATGACCTGTCTCTGCCGCAGTCAAGGCAGTTGCAATCGTTTCCAGATCCCTTAACTCGCCCACAACTATCACATTAGGATCCTGCCTCAATGTATGCCTCAATGCATTGGCAAATGAACGCGTGTCCGAATGCACTTCTCTCTGCTTTATAATACAGCGCTTGTTACTATGCACGAACTCTATTGGATCTTCTATAACAATAATTATGCCTTGCCTCTCACTGTTTATAAGATCCACCATGGCCGCGAGAGTAGTAGTCTTTCCAACGCCTGTAGGCCCTGTAATAAGTACAAGGCCCTGTGTTTTTCTGCAAAACTCCTCTACGACCCCGGGTAAACTCAACTCCTGAACGCTCTTTATCCGCAAAGAAACGAGCCTAAACGCAGCCTCAACATTCCCCCTCTGCATATGAGCGTTCACCCTAAATCTATGCAACCCTGGTATCTCTAAA
>JAHIRR010000198.1 GCA_018818505.1 Candidatus Omnitrophota bacterium
CGGGAAACGCTTCTAGTTTACTAGGGGCGTTTTTTGCTTTCAATATGGTCTATTAAGAGGGGCGGAAGCCCCTCTCTTGCTTACACTTCCCCCTCTCCTTTGAAGGAGAGGGGGAATACAGGGGGTGCTTTTGCCTTTTTACCGCTAATTCAACGGGCAATACTGCTCGTATTGCCCCGTCTTTTTATAGAAATCTTTAGGGCTAAGCCCCTTCTATTTTAAGCCCCCACGGGGGGCTTTTTACTTATAGAAAGGAGGGCAGCACTATGTCTTTGTTGTGGGAGCAACGGCACCGGCTTGATGGACTGCGCCCCCTTGTAGAGATAGCGCATTGGGCTGTTATACCTCAAGTCCCCCCTGAGGATCAGGATGACATCGAACAGGAGATAGTTCTCGAGTTAATGCAAACGGTTAAGAAATACGGCAACAAGGGTGACTTCGTAGGCCATATTGGAGGTGATGATTTTGTCGTGGTGACCACGCCTGATCGCGACAAATTAATAGCATCTGAGTCTATATTGGACTTTAACAGGCTCATACCTTTTCATTACTCCAAAGAAGACAGAGCCCTGGACCACATAATTTCAAAGGATAGGAGAGGCAATATAACAAATACGCCGCTCATGAGCCTTTCTGTGGCAATAGCCAATAATAAAGAATGTAGATTTCAAAGTATCGTTGAGCTCATGGAGATAGTCGCTGAAATAAAGACGTACCTGAAGGCCCTTCCCGGAAGTAATTTTCTTGTAAATCGCAGGACCATTATAAAGAAAGAGTCTTTGGCTTCGCATCAGCCTATTGTCTTTGAAAAGATCCCTAAGATGGAATTTGGATTCAGGCACAAGCCGCTGGGTCAGATACTGGTTGAATCGCATGTTTTAACTTCCCAGCAGCTCGAGGCCGCCTTAAATAAACATTGGTCAACAGGCCAGAAGATCGGCCAGAGTATTGTAGGTCTTGGCTTGGCGAGTTCAGGTGACATAGCGAGGGCTTTGGAGGCGCAGCTGAACGTTCCGCATTTTGATGTAAGAAGATTAGAACAGAATGGAGAATTAAAGGCAGTTATAAGCAAGATACCTATTGATTTGATTAAGAGTTGCGGGGTAATTCCTGTTAAGAAGGAGAAGAATGTGATAAGCCTGGCCATGCTTAATCCCAAGGATATAGAGACCATAAACAAAGTCAAGGGGTTTACTGGTTGTAACGTAGCGCCTTTTTTTGTGCTGGAGGATGAGTTTTCTGAAATCGTGGGGAAGACAATAAAAAAGGCCGATAAAGGCGATTAGCGTCGGCTTTTCATCGCTCGGCAACCCAGCCGCCATACCCCGCCCTTTTGTTTAGTGCGTTTCGCTTTGAAAATACATCATCGATTTACATTGTGTATTGCTTATTTATTAGCGAAGCGCCTTAAACAAAAGGGCGGGACTTAGGCCTGTTGGCTTTGCGCCCCCTGATTTCTCTAAGGTTTGCCCTTATCGGCTAATACAAGTATACCATATTAATAGACACTTTTCAAGAATGCGGAGGATACGAAGGTTTCGTAAAGTTGCGTAATGTTGCGTGAGGTTTCGTGAGGTTGCAGAAGCTATGGATTCCAAAGCTTTTATGTAACTTTACGAAACCTAACGAAACTTAACGAAACCTTACGCAATCTTCGCGCCGGTTAAGCAGAATAAAACAGGAGGTTACGAATGAAGGCATTTTTGGCAGCTATCGTGATTTTATTTTTTGTCAGTTGTTTTTTATTTTTGAGCAGCGCTTTTGCATTTTTATATGAGCCGCCGGAGGATGAAGGATCTTATCAAACATCAGGGGGTGGCCCGATAGCCATACGAAATCAAATGCCGCTATATCTTTTTTATTTACAGATGGCGCCGGACAAAGCAAGTGTTGTGGAGAGAGATAGGTTTACAATAGACGCGGATTATACTGTTTCAAACATCACTGTAAGCGCATTTACGCCGGAATCATCTTTTTATGACATTCAGATAGACTTAGAGGTTCAAAGAATTACTCTTGATTTCAGATATGGCGTTTACGATAATCTGGAAATAGGATTAGAGATCCCTTATATAGGCCTATGCAGCGGATATCTGGATAACGCTATAGAAGGTTTTGAGGATGGAATTGGCGCAAGGACGCCTCGCTCAAGGGAGCGTCAAGGGTCGTACGAATTCGATTATAGTTTCCGGTATGGCGGCAAGTACCTGATACAGCAAAAGACTTCTACACATGGTCTGGGCGATATTGTCCTAACTACTAAATATCAGATGCTAAGAGAAAGCGAGGGGCACTGGTTTTTTCCGAATGTCTCAGTGCGCTCAGCGATCAAACTTCCAACAGCCGATGAAGATGACTTGATCGGAAGCGGTGAGTTCGATTATGGAGCCGGCATTTTAATAGACAAGGGATTTTTTGATAAGTTTTTTATCTATACGGGCGTTAATGTCATGAGAATAGAAAAGCCTGATGTCTTCTCAGAACTGGGCATCGATCAGGAGTTTTATTCTTATATGCTTGCGCTGGAATATTTTTTTACAGAGAGATTTTCTATTGTTACGCAGATTACAGGCAATAATACGCCATATCCATATAGCCAGACAAATCCTCTGGATAATGACGCGCATGACTGGGCCCTGGGCTTTAATTACAGGTGGGAGGAGAAGACCGACGTATCGTGGAATTTTGCGGTTGCTGAAAACATCAGCGCCGCCTCCAGTCCGGATGTTAGTTTTAACACAAGCCTGAACTGGGAGTTCTAGAGGAGAGGGGGACGGAGCCCTATTAGATTTTCGAAATAGGGCTCCGTCCCCCCTATTAAGAAGATGAGACTTCAAGTCTTTTTATCAAGCTCAGGTGTTGCATCTCGAAGGTCTGCGGTAGATATAATAAAGTCTGGCAGAGTTCGCGTTAATAATAGTTTAGTCTTTGAACCGTCGCACAGGGTTATCCCGGAAAAAGACAAGGTTTATTTTGACGATAGAAGGGTTTTCCCGAAAGAAAAGATCTACATCATACTGCATAAACCAAAAAGGGTTACAACTACCAAAAAGGATAAATTCGCTGAAAAGACAGTGATGGACCTCTTGCCGCGTAGATTCAGGTATTTAAATCCAGTTGGCAGGCTGGATAAAGATACAACAGGGCTATTGCTTTTAACGAATGACGGAGGTGTGATAAATCGGTTCACTCATCCCAAGTTTAAGGTGGACAAGATATATGTTGTCCACCTTAATAGGAAACTGGCGGTTTCAGATAAGCTGAGGCTGGAAGAGGGCGTCTCTTTAGACGGAAGGCGTACTGCAGGGTGCAGGATCCATCTGGGGCCAGGGAAAACTCTTAAGATCACCATTCACGAGGGCAGAAAGAGGCAGATAAGAAGGATCTTTGCTAAGGCAGGGTATTCAGTCAAGGGCCTGAAGAGGCTAAAGGAAGGTATGCTGACTCTGGGCAGCCTGCCAGAAGGCACGTGGAGGTTTTTGACAAAAGAAGAGAAATTATACATAGCCCTTGACTAATTTAAGAACACCGTGTAAACTACTACTTAATTAAGAATTGCTATCGTTGATTATCTTATGCAAGACAGGAAGGGGGGATGGAATAATATTCTTCATGAGATAAGCTATAAATAAGCAACTAATAATAAAAAAGTTAAATATAAAGAAAATCCATTAACTCCAAGGAGGAAACAATGAAGACGGTAAAATATTTATTAATTGCTTTGTTGGTTGTTGGTTTTGCTGCAACAGTATATGCGGCTCCAGTTGGCCTTACCTCAGATGCAGATGCAGTAGAAGGTGAATTGTGGGCAGATAACAACATCGGCTTGAGTGTCGGAGCTGTTTATGACACTGTAAGGGAAAGAAGAATAGAGGTTGACAGCGGTGCCTTTGAAATGCAGGCAGTGATGGCCAGAATAGCCCTGAGCATGCTTGACAGGTTTAATCTTTACGTTGATTTTGGCGAGGCAACAGACATGGAATTGGATTATACGATCTTAGGAGAAGAGCACACCATTAAATACGCTGACGAGACTATCATTGGCGTAGGGCTTAGCGCGCTGATCTATCGATGGGATAACGGTTTTGAGATAGGCGCGAATGCAAGCTATAGGCAGGCTGATTTGGGTATTGATAGTGTATCAGTAGATGGGACAACATACTCACCCACAGACAATGCATTGACAAATGTAACCAACAGCGATTATACAGAGGTTCAGGGGGCTGTTGAACTTGCATGGAAGACAGACACCTTTGCTCCTTACGTAGGATTAAAGTTTTCAGATGTAGAGCTTGGCAGCGACTACACTATTGCGCCTCAGCAGTATAGCGACAGCAAAGGCAAGGGTTCTGATAGAAGTCTAGGCGCTTTTGTAGGATTAACTATTACACCTAAGATAGAGGCAACGCCGCAGAGCGAACAGCTATCGATCAATATCGAGGGCAGGTTCATAGATGAAGAGGCATTAAGCGTAGGAATTGCATACAAGTTTTAAGTAGGCTAAGATGAACAGCAATAGGGCGCAGCGGATTTATAAAATCCGCTGCGCCTTTTTTATGAGAGCATGTAAGGTTTTAAAAGATACCACAGAGAACACAGAGAAAAACTATAATTAAAAAACCTCTGTGTGCTCCAGTATCTTTAGAAAAAGATATAAGGGTTTTTGTTAAGTAAACGTTGAGCAGTAAAGGTATAATAGAGCGCACAGAGGAAATTATAAAAAATCTCTGTGTTCTCTGTGGTTTATTTTTTGACAAGGGGTGTTCCAATGAATCTTGTTTATGTATTAAAAGAAATGCTTGAAAAAAAGGCGTCAGATGTCATCCTTAAGCCAGGCAGCCCTGTGTGCATGAGGATCAATGGCGGGTTATTCAAGGATAAAGAGATACTTACTGACAGAGATTTAAATGAGATAGTGGATAAAATAATAACAAGGAGTAAGAAGAGCGTCTTTAAGGATCAAAGCGAAAGCGTAGTGTCTTTTGGTATGGACGGTATAGGCAGGTTTCGGGCAACGATCTTTAGGCAGAGCGGGTCTACAGTTGTCGTGATCCGCGCGATCAGCGGATATGTCCCTTCATTTGCAGAACTAAATCTGCCGGCAAAAGTACTGGAAGGCCTGTGCAGCGAGAAGCGGGGATTGGTGTTGATCACCGGCACTACTGGCAGCGGAAAATCTACCACAGTAGCAAGTATGCTGGAATACATAAACAAGAATACGGCCAAGCATATAGTCACACTTGAGGATCCAATAGAATTTATATATGAAGATAAAAAATCTATTATAACCCAGAGAGAGATAGGTATAGATACTGAGAGCTTCCAGAAGGCGCTTGAATATATCATGCTGCAGACGCCCGATGTTATTTTTATAGGCGACATAAGGAACTCGCAAGTCATGTCAATTGCCTTGACAGCTGCTGAGACAGGGCAGATGGTGATAGCAAATCTACACACAATAAGCAGTGTTCATACTATAGAAAGAATAGTTAATTTTTTCCAGCCGCACCAGCATGCTGAAATAAGGATGCAGTTATCAATGCTTCTAAAAGGTATTTTGTCTTTAAGACTGATTCCTCTAAAGGATGAAGGGGGCCGTGTTCCTGCCGCTGAAGTCCTTATCCCGACACCTACTATAGTGGAGTTGATAAGAGAAGGTAAGCTAGACGAGATAGAGTATTATATAAAGGACGGTAGTTTATATGGCATGCAGACATTCGATCAAGTACTGCTGCGCCTGCATAAAGAAAAGAAGATAACTAAAGAAACAGCCATTGCCTATTCAGAGAGGAAGAATGAACTGCTGATGAGCCTGAAGGAGTTACGTTAATTTATTGTATGTAATTTTTATTAAACGCGAATTATCGCGAATCTAACGCAAATAAACGCGAATTCAAGTTTAGTATTCGCGAATATTCGCGTTGGATTTGCGAGAATTCGCGTTGTGCCGAACGGAGTGAGGCATAAATGAAGATTTTTTTCGTAATAGTGGCCTTGCTTTTTATAGTCGTTGTAGCAGGTGTTTTAGTATATCTATTGACATTTGATCCTAATGAATATAAAGGGATCTTAATAGAGAAAATAGAAGAGGCCATAGGTAAGGATGTCAGGATAGACGATGTGTCGTTGAGTTTTTTCCCGGGCCTGGCCCTTATGGTAGATGAGGTTTCTGTAAAAGAGAGAGAAAAGACATGGTCTGACGCGACGATAGAGGCAGTATCTATAGAGGCAAGTATAAAGGCGCTGCCGCTTATTAAGAGGAAGCTGCAGATAGAGAGGTTGTTTATCAAGAATCTTGATGTGCGATTCGGGGATAGATCTCCCTTAAAGGACAGTTTCAAGGACGTTGAATTAAGGGCAAAGGTGTCAGAGGAAAACCTGATCATAAATCGCCTTACAGGGTCTATTGCCGGAGGAGATTTTTTTATTAAAGGTGTTGTAAGAAATTTGTCTTCTTATCAGGATTCAGATCTGGAGATCATGCTGCAGGGCATGGATGTTTCCATGTTTCTGCCAGATGTTGAGCCTGGCGCCCCGCGCTTTGAAGGTGTGCTCGAGATAGATGTAGATCTCTCAGCAAGAGGCTTGGATGTGCAGAAGATAGTTGATACACTTTCAGCCAAGGCCAGTATAAAACTGGACAAGGCAGCGCTTAAGAATATGAATCTTTTAGTAGTTGCCTTTGGAAGGCTCGAGACTATATTGCCTGGCCTTGTGCATAAGTTAAAAAGCAAGCTGCCAGAACGCTACAGCGAACTCTTAAAAGACAATCACACCTCTTTTAGGCCTATTAAAGGATATCTTGATGTGGAGGATGGGAAGATATTTTTTAAGAAGACTACTGTTGAGTCAGATGTCTTTTATGTAGTTGGCAGCGGCTATCTGGATCTCAGAGGAAGGCTCGATATGGATTCAGAGCTGTTTATACCGAGAGATCTTTCAGACGCGTGTATCAGCGCGGTTCCTGAACTAAGCTGCTTACAGAATTCGCAAGGCCTGATAACAATGCCTGTTCATATTGGAGGCAGTCTCAGTGATGTGTCGATAAAGCCTGATATTGATTATGTGATAAAAAAGCTTGCTGTTTCAACTGGCCATGAGTTACTAAAGACTATTTTCAGGAAAGAAGAACCTCAGCAGGAAACAGAAACAGGATCTGAAGAGGGCGGACAAAGACAGCAGGAAGCAGATCCAGCTCAAGCTATTATAAAGACGATATTTGACATAATATCTGCGCCAAAGGAGTGAGGCCTGATGAATAAAATTATTTTTATATTATTTGTGTTCATTTTTATAGCCGCGGCCCCTTGTAAAACGGAGGATGTCTTAGATATGAAGATCACCAGTCCTGAATTTGAAAACAATGGTTTTATACCAGAGAGATTTACTTGCCAGGGTGAAGATATCAGCCCTTTGTTGACCATTGAGGGTATCCCTGAGAAAGCAAAGACGCTTGCATTGATAGTGGATGATCCAGACGCGCCAATGGGCACATGGGTGCACTGGGTCGTGTATAACATACCAGTTGTCTCCAGCATAGAAGAGAATAGTATCCCAGGGCAAGAGGCCATGAACGATTTTGGCAGGAAAAATTACGGAGGCCCGTGCCCACCCTCAGGCGTACACCGCTATTTCTTCAAGCTATATGCATTGGATACTGAGATCGACCTGCGAGATAGTGCCATAAAGAGAGACCTTGAAAGGGAAATGCAAGGTCATATCCTCGCCAAATCAGAACTAATCGGCCTTTACAAGAAACACTAATATAGGATATAATATATACTCCAAATATATAGAATATATATTACATGGGGGAGGTATGTATGGAATGGGGTATGGAGAATCGGCTTTCAAGGATAATTAATCCGAAAACAAAACGATGTGTTATGCTGGCAGTTGATCATGGCTATTTTCAGGGACCTACTACAGGGTTGCAGGATTTAGGCAAGACAGTCAATCCTTTATTACCTTATGCAGAGGCTTTGATGATCACAAGGGGCGCTCTGAGGAATTGGATTTCCTCATCAGTGGACCTGCCAATTGTGCTCAGGGTCTCAGGCGGTCAGAGTATATTAAAGGAGCTATCAAACGAGATAATCACTACTTCGATCGAAGATGCGATCAGGATAAATGCTTCGGCGATCACGTGTTCTGTTTTTATAGGAGGAGAGCACGAGAAAGAGACTATTGGTAATCTCTCAAGGATCGTCAACGAGGGCGCGGATTATGGGATCCCTGTCCTGGCTGTAACAGCAGTGGGAAAGGACCTGGTAAGGGATTCCAGATATCTGGCTTTGGCCTCAAGGATCTGCGTAGAAATAGGCGCGCACGTGATAAAGACATATTATTGCGAGCCTGGATTCGATGATGTTGTGAAGGCGTGCGGCAATGTACCTGTTATAATAGCGGGTGGAAAAAAGATAGAAGAGAAAAAGGCGCTCCAGATGGCTAAGAACGCAATAAAGGCTGGAGCAGTTGGCGTGGATATGGGAAGAAATATATTTCAATCAGATAATCCAATCGGCATGATAAAGGCAGTGAGGGCAATCGTGCACCAAAACGCGTCTGTCAAAGAGGCATATAAAATATACGAGAAAAAGTGAAAGTAGCGGTTTATTACAACAATAGCGATATCAGAATAGAAGAAAGGAGTAGGCCTCAGATCAAACAAGGCGAGATCCTGGTCAAGGTAATGGCGTCTGGGATCTGCGGCACAGATGTCATGGAGTGGTACAGGATCAAAAAGGCGCCGCGTATTTTAGGCCATGAGATAGCCGGAGAGATCGTCGAGTCGAACTCAAAAAGACATAAAGCAGGGCAGAGAGTTTTTGTAAGCCATCATGTGCCTTGCGATAAATGTAAATATTGCGCAGAGGATAATCACACTGCATGCGAGACATTACATAAAGGCAATTACGAACCCGGCGGTTACAGTGAATTTGTCAGGGTTCCAGCTGAGAATGTTGAAAAAGGGACGTATGTGTTACCAGCGA
>JAHIRR010000199.1 GCA_018818505.1 Candidatus Omnitrophota bacterium
ATTAACCACGGAGGACACAGAGTATTTTCTAATTTTTATTTAAAAACAAAATTATATTATTTCTCTGTGCTCTCTGTGGTTTCTTTTATATCCTTTCATGCTTTATTTGACACTACCAAAATCTGGAAATTATAATAAAAAACATAATTACGGCTATTATTACCTTGGCCACTATTGAACCGGCCCTGCCTACTATGCCTCCAAGCCCGGCCTTGAGAGACTTCACCAGATCTTTCTGTATGATCAGCTCTACCAGAAATGCCCCGAGAAAGATCCCGAGGAATGTACCAAGCAAAAGTCCTATACCTAACAATGGGGCGCCTACAACTGCGCCTACTATACCTCCGATAATAGCGCCAATAACAGCAGGATTTGAAGCGCCAAATCTTTTACTGCCAATTATTATAAAGACATATTCTAGTATCTCGCCGCATAGATATAGCGTAAGAAGTATTATAAGCGTTTTTATGTCCAGGATTAAAAAATCTGTAAGGAAGGAATAAAGGATAGTGCCTATAAGTATTATAAGCGTCCCGAATGTGGTAAAAAAAATAGCTGCAAAACCGATCAAGCCAGATATAACTAAAATTGCAATAGCCAAGATCTCCATAACCACCCTTTTTTCTATAGGGATATGATACTACTTCTGGGCCATGAAGACAACATTAAAAAATCTTCTCTTTCAAGCTATTTCATCCTTCTCGTCATAGATCTCGCCAAAGAGCTCTTCCAATACATCTTCCATGGAGACAATCCCTATGTTCTTCTTTGCCTTATCCTGCACAATAAATAGGTGCTGGTGATAGGCCTGGAATTTTGTCAAGAGATCGTCTGTCTTTTCATTTTCATTTACAAAAACAGGGCGCGACATAAAATCCCCTATCTTTGCCCCGTAGTTATCCTTTGCGATCTCTCTTAATAGCGCCCTTTGCTGACATATACCTATTATATTTGATGTGTCCTTATCATATACAGCGATCCTGCTGTACTGGGAATTAAGTATGGAATCTTTTTCCTCTATTAGCGTGCTGTCAGCAGGCAGCGCATAGATCTGGTCAATGGGTTTCATTACATGTATTGCCCTCAGGTCATTGAGTTTAAATACCTTATTGCAGAGTTTTTCCTCATCTACCTCTACTGTGCCAGCGTCCCTGCCAAGCCTAAGCATTGCCTTTATCTCTTCCTCAGTCACTTTAGGCATTGTTGATTTTTTTCTGATCATGCCGGTTGCCACTATCAATGTCTGTACTAGTGGTCTCAAGGCCCAGATCGTGCCTCTTAGGATCTTTGCGCTTGAAAGAGAAATCTTGACTTTATAATGCTCTCCTATGGTCTTAGGTATAACCTCTGAGACAACTATTATTAAAAAAGTAATAACAGCTGAAGTCATGGCAAGCCACTCGTTCCCGAATAACCTCAGGGACTCGCGGCCCACGAATATCGCGCCCACAATGTTCACTGAATTATTTAATACAACAATAGTCGCGATCGCAATATGGATATTCTCCTTTATAAAAAGGAGATCTTTTGAACCCTTGCATTTTTTGTCAAACAAGATCCTGGCCTTTACAAGCGGAAGGCTCAAAATAGCTGCCTCTACCATAGAGCAAAGGCCTGATACAAAAAGTATGCCTGTTATTAGAATGATAAGTTTCAACATAGGACTCAGACCTGGTCAACTTCGTAAGTTACCCATTTGGGTAACTTACGAAGTTGACCAGGTGCAAAATATCAACGCCTAACCGTTCAAACAGCTCCTTTAACTTTGCCATGGGCAGGCCCAGCACATTAAAATAAGAACCTTTTATATCGTCAAATATAAATGAGCCCACGCCTTCTATTGAGAAACCTCCTGCCTTGTCGTAAGGCCCGAGCAATCTGAAATACCTTGAGATCTCGGCTGGCTTTATTCTTTTTACCTTCACCTCTGATCTTTCATAGCCCGTAACCATCTTTTTATTTTTTGTATCAATGGCACAAAGCCCGGTATATACAGCTATGGTCTTGCCTGACATTAGCTTTAGCATGCTCTTTGCATGAGCGGCGTTACGCGGCTTACCTATAATCCTCTTCCCCAGCAGCACAACTGTATCTGCGCCTATAATATAGCCTGAGCTTCTTATGCTTTGCGCTTTTAGACAGGCATTTTTGATAGCGATAATGCTGGGGCGTTTACCC
>JAHIRR010000200.1 GCA_018818505.1 Candidatus Omnitrophota bacterium
AGATCCTCTATGCTTGAATGAAGGGTATCGATCTCAGAGTTCTTTTCCTGGTTTATCTGTTGCAGTTTAAATTCTTTTTCTTTAATATCTTGTATCTTTTGGTTTAATTGCGTACGAAGGTTTGTAATCTCAGTGATCTTTTCTCTGACTATCTCCTGCGACTGGAATTCTTTATCCTTGATCTCCTGTGTTTTTTGGCTGAGCTCGACATGAAGGCCCTCTATTGTGGAACGCAGGGCAAGGATCTCTGCAGTCTTCTCCTGGTTTTCCTGCTGCAGAAGAAGTTCTTTGCCCTCGGCATCCTTGGTCTTTCGACTTAACTGACTGTAAAGATCCTCTATGCTTGAATGAAGGGTATCGATCTCAGAGTTCTTTTCCTGGTTTATCTGTTGCAGTTTAAATTCTTTTTCTTTAATATCTTGTATCTTTTGGTTTAATTGGTTATTTAGATCATCTATGCTGGAGAAAAGATTTATTATCTCGCTGGTCTTTGCCTTATTTAGCTCTTGTAACTGAGATTCTTTATCATTTATTTCCTGTATCTTTTTGTTGAGCTGGATATCAAGCTCCTCTATGGAAGAGAGCAAGCCGGAAACTTGAGCATCCTTTTCAACGATCTGACCGTCTTTTAAAAGTAGTTCATCTGTTTTCTGCCTGAACATATCGTTCATAAGACGAAGTTCTTTTTCTGTGCCTTTAAGGCTTGCTTCCTTATCTAAAAATATCTTTTCTTTGGAACTAAGCTCTTCTATCTTCTGGTCCAGGCTAGTCCTTAGTTCCTTTATAGAGGCGCGAAGTTTATCTATGTTTAAACAAAGATTTGAAAGCTCTGTATCCTTTTCAATGATCTGGCCGTCCTTTAAAAGGAGCTCGTCTTTTTTAGCTATCAACTCTGTATTAAGCTGGGCAACCTCTTTGGTCAGAGAATCTATCTTGTGTCTTTCCTCAAGAAGCTCCATGTCTTTCAAGGATATCTCCTCTATCGCGCTATTGAGCTGTGTCTGGAAGGCCTGGATATGGCCAAGCTGGTTGGCAGCCTTTTCTTTTTCTTCCTGGAGCTTTTGTTCGTGGTCTTTTATCTCCTGTGTCTTTTGACTAAGCTGGTTATGGAGATCCTCTATGATTTTACGAAGATCTGTGATCTCAGCTGCCTTTTCCTGGTTTAGCCCCTGTAGATAGGCCTCTTTGTCTTTGATCTCCTGTGTCTTTTGGCTGAGCTGGATATAAAGCTCATTCATATTCGAACGAAGGCCAGCTACCTCAGAAACCCTCTCCTGATTCATTTGCTGCAGATGAAGCTCTTTATCCTGGACCTCCTGCATCTTCTGGCTTAATTGCTCATGAAGCTCGTCTATGTTAAAACGAAGTCGTGTAATCTCAATGCCCTTTTCCTGATTTATCTGCTGCAGCTGGAGCTCCTTATTCTTTATCTCCTGCGTCTTTTGACTGAGCTGGTTATTCAACTGGTCTATAGAAAAATTAAGGTCAAATATCTTATTCTCTTTGGAAGACAATTTTGTGCTGGCGTAGCTGAGCTGTTGATTTAGATGGTAAAGCTGGGCCTCTTTGTTTCTAAGATCCTCTACCTTCTGATGAAGCTGAGCACTTAACTGTTCCAGATTAGAACGAAACTTAGAGATTTCAATATCCTTATTGGACATGTCTTTAAAGTTCTGACTGAGTTCTTCCTTGCTATTCTTTAGATCTCCTCCCAGCCTTGACAATTCTTCTAAAATAAATCTGTGCTCGTAATTAAGGACAGTATCTAATTCGACGAATATGTCTTTTATGACCTTCTTGACAACAGCCGTATCATTATGTTTCATCAGTTTAGTCACTATATCTGGTAATAGAGAGTACAGTTTCGAAAATGACTCTAAGCCTTTTTTTACAGTAAAATATCCTTGTCCGAAAAGCGAGTTAGAAAGCTTTTCTGGGTTATGCTTGGCCAAGAATAATAATCTATTTTTCTCTATTTGCAATCTTGAAAAATCTCCATCGCTAGAACCGTGAAATTCATGAAAAACCTCACTCTTTGGGACAAATAATAGTTTCCATCCTTTTTCTCTGAGCCGAACAGCCATGTCAACATCTTCACCGTATATCACATAGTCTTCATCGAATAACCCTACCTCCTCCAGACAGCTCTTGCGATACAAAGCCACAGCCCCGCATAGACTCTGTACCTCCTCTATTTCACTAAAGTTATTTGTTTCAAGTCCAGCCCCGCGTTCTCCCCAGTAAAAATTCGGCAGTCCATAGTGGCCTGCATTCTGAATCTTTCCATCAAAAGTGAGTACCTTACTACCTACAGCAGCAATACTGGAGTCTTCACTAATCACTTTGACTAGTTCAATAAGCCAACTCCTAGTCACCTTTGTATCATTGTTTAACAAGACAACAAATTCTCCTTTTGCCTTGGTAATCCCTAAGTTAATAGCCTTACAATAATTATTAACGTCATTGACTATAATTCTTACTTCCTCATAGTTCTTCCTGGCAAACTGCAAGGAATCATCGCTGGAGGCATTATCGACCATAATAATCTCAAACCTATCCTTTGGGTATATGGTCTCCTGCAGAGAATCGAATAACCTCTTTAAACATTTTTCTCCGTTAAAGTTTACTGTTATAACAGAGATATATGGAGATCTGTTTTCCATTAAGGCAAACTCCAGTCCCATGTATGCCCTATATAGGCCAGTCCATGATAGTTATTTCTACAAACAATCTTAAAACCACATAATCCATTGCGTACCATCAATGGCTTTAAATTAGATCTGTCAAATATCCCTGCAGATAATGCATAATCGCCACCCAGCAAAGAAATACAAGGATATGTCAGTGTTATATTCCTGCCCCCACCTAGCATTGTAGTTGCAATATGACAAAGAATAGCATCCCTGCGAACAATTGCTATCCTTAGACAATAACCATCTATAGGCCTCTTAAGACCTAAGCGTATATGTAGGGACATGGGTTCTCTGCTCTTAAAGACATCCCTTCCTATACCGAACCTGTTAACTGTTTTTACGCTAGAGATATCTATCAAAGTAGATTCAATTTCCTTTTTAAAATCTCCTAAATCCGCCTCCATTGACCCGCCTTCAGAAGAAGGCTTCCCACTCCATCTGTGAGGCATATTTAAGGCATGTGCCTTTTCATGGCCCCTTATTGTAAATTCATATCCCCCTGCATGGTAGCTATATGGCAAGATCTCTTTTTTATCCCAAATCGCCGCAGATATCTTATATCTGCCAGAACCAAGAGGGATGTCTTTAAATTTGATACTAAACCACCCTGCACCCTTATTAATTGAATCTATTGTAAAACCATCCTGCACAGTATTTGGGCCAAAACAATACAAACCATCTTCCCTGAAAATAGCTACTCCAAAGTGAGGGCTATCAATAACCTCTCTTACATAAAAATCAACCTTTACGGTAAGGTCTGCGCCGCTATCGATGGAATCAACAATCTTTCCTGATGAATCCAGCAGTTTAACAGAGGCAATCTCTGCCTCTCTGGTCCCCCATACCTGGCCCCACTCGTCTGTATCTGCCCACCATTTAAGGGTATTTTTTGTAATCGTCATTTATTGATTTTTTGAAAACCTCTTTTCGCTTGCCAGTCTTCTATAGAAGGCATTTACCTCTGCAGGTTCTCCCTTACGCACTAATCTGCCATTTTCTAAAAGATAGGCCTCGTCGCATATCCTCTCGATTATGTCTAAATCATGAGTACTTATAAGCATTGTTTTTTTCTTGCGCTTAAAATCAATTATCTTCTCATAGCATCTCTTTTGAAAAGATAGGTCCCCTACAGAAATGACCTCGTCTATGAGCAGGATATCGAAATCCACGTGTATTGCTATGCTAAAAGCCAGCCTGAGCTGCATGCCTTGAGAAAAAGACTGGACTGGAATATCCATAAAGTCCTTTAATTCTGAAAATTCTATGATACTGTCGAGCTTTTCTCTGATCTCACCTCTGCTCATGCCCAGGATAAGGCCGTTTAAAAATATATTCTCCTTGGCTGAAAGCTCTGATTTAAATCCAGCCCCCAGCGAAAGGATGCTCGATGCCCTGCCATCTATGCCCACCCTGCCTTCAGTCGGAGCAAATATGCCGGCAAGGATATTAAGGAGGGTTGTCTTGCCTGAACCATTCCTGCCTATGATCCCTACTATCCTTCCCTTTTCCACCTCCATATCTATATTCTTTAAGGCCCAGTATTCTTCTGTATTGTTTCCGGATAACCTGGGAAACAGGCTTTCTGAATGACCTAACAGCCTGAAGGCCTTGCCTACCTTCTCGAGCCTTACCATCTTACGGCCATTGTCACCTTGTTTATTGTAAAGATTTATTATTTTTTTAAACATGGTCTGCAAATCCCGGCGCAAGCCTTTTAAAAACAAATATACCGAGCAATAAAACTCCTATGCTGCATATAACAGGCCAGACTGTTATATTATAAAGGCAAACCTCTTCTGGAAGGGTCTGTATAAAGCCTTTTATCAAAACAATCCTGTATAAGCTTACCAGCCCAACAAAAGGATTGAGCATGTACAGCGTTAAAAAACCCTTTGAAAAATTAAGGACCAGATCAAGAGGATAAAAGGCTGGTGTCAGGTAAAAAAGTATCAATAAAACAATCTCGGCCAAATACTTTATATCGCGAAGCTTCACATATAGGCTTGAAAAAAGCAATGAAAACCCTATTGTAAAAGATATCTGCATTAGCATTACTAAAGGCAGCAGGAATATAAAAAATGAATACTTGATCTTTAGAAGCGGCAGGGCAATAAGCAGTAAGGCCATAAAAATAAAAAAGTTTACCAGATTTGATAATATAATAGAGAAAGGAATGATGCTGCGGGGAAAATAGACCTTCTTTATCAGGCTCCCGTTATCCAGGATAGATGTGGTGGCCTGGATCACGGAACTCTGAAAAAATGTCCATGGAAATATCCCTGTAATTAAATACACGCTGTAAGGGATATCCTTTACCTCTACCCTTATTATCTTGGAAAATACCACCAGAAAAATAGTCATGAGTGCCAAAGGCATTAAGATCGCCCACAGGAATCCCAGGACAGGATACCTGTATCTGGATTCTATATCCTTTACAGCCAACTCCCACACCAATTCACGATTTTTAAATATTTCGCTCCACATCTTAAATACGGGACAGGGCTATTACTGGCAAACGAAGCATATTATAGATATGCGCAGAAAAAAGCTGTGCCTGTTTGTATCTTGTCAGGGTTAGAAAAAACCTGCATTCGTTAAATAAAAATTCTTTAAATATTTTTCCAAAAGTGAAATGTTTATATACAAAGCGTATTCTGTTCTTGGATATATCATAAAAGGCCTTTTGACTCTCGCCTATGGAATAGCGCTCGTAGTGCCTAAGCATGGCCTTTGGGACATAGACTACCTTGTAACCAGCCTTCTTCGCCCTCATCATAAAATCTATTTCCTCGTAATATAAAGGAGTAAATCCTTCGTCAAGGCAGCCTATTTTCTCCAATACCTCTTTCTTGATACCTATGGCAGCTCCGCATACATATTCTACTTCCTTTAAAGAATCATATTGACCTCTATCTAACTCGCCTCTGCCTACGTGATATGAACGGCCTATCCCATCTATTATTCCACCTGCATGCTGTATTGTTTTACCATCCATATAAAATATCTTTGAACCTGCCACCCCTATTTCATTTCCTGAGATCATAGTGTCTACAAGTTCGCAAAGCCATTTATCGTCAACAACTGTATCCATATTAAGTAGCACAACTATATCGCCCCTTGCCTTTTTTAAACCTATGTTTATACTCTTTCCAAAGCCTATATTTTTCCTGTTTTGCAAGACCCTTACGACACTGCTCAGATATGGCGCGATCCTGACAACTGAGCTGTCAGTTGAGGCATCATCTACTATCACTATCTCAAAGTTCTGATAGCTAGACCTTAAAACAGAGTCCAGGCAATCACCTATTACGCGTTCTCCGTTATATAAAGGGATAATGACAGAAACAAATGCACTCATAAAAAATTAAGGTGTTCTCCAGGCTTTTTTATGTTCCATAATATCTGATTGAACGTATTATCTCTGCATAAAGGCATGCAATCCCTGAAATCTATATTTCTTGCTACCTCTTTTCTTCTCTCGGAATCCCAGATCTCTTTAAATGTATTCTTGTTTAAATCACCTATGCAGTATTTATCATAACCTCGCAGGTGACAGCATATATACATCTTCCCTGAGGCTGAAATAACAGTTGCAAACTGATGGCCATAGCACCTTCCGTAATTACGGCCATACTTGGGGTCTTTTATCATGTCATATTTATGTTTGGAATAGAGCACTTTGTATCCACCATAACTATGCTGTAGACATTCCTCAATTCTGCCATTGACCTCTGTCCAGTGATAATCAAACCTCCCCCCTCGGTGTATCTGCATTGGCCTAAACTGCAGGTAATTCACACCCAATGACCTGCACATCTTTGACGCCTCTATCATGCCATCTACAGTATCATCGCAAGTAAGGTATCCTATTCCTATTGTACAATCAGAGCCAATATCCTTTTTTACAGAGGTTAGTTGTTGCGTGTTTCCTGTAATACGCTCATATTCTTTTCCGTTCATCCCATGCGTTTTCTGAAACATTTCCGGACACGAGGCATCCAAGGAAACCCTGATCCATGTACAACACTTTGTCAGTACTAGTATATTTTCTCTGTTCAAAAGCGAGCCGTTTGTTATAAAACCTATATCCAGCCCCAATTCCTTGGCCATCTTTACCGCATCAACAGTATCTGGATTACACAAAGGTTCTCCGCCGCCAGTAAAAATCAGACCTCTCACCTTTGCCTCAGCTAGCTGCCTTATTATCCTGAATGCCAATTCCCTTGAAATAGAACTCTTATCTGTATTCTGAAAATAATTAGAGACGCATTCCGGGCACCTGTGGTTACAGACATTGGTCATGTCCAACTCAACAGTAATGGGTGGAGGATTGTCTCCTGAAAGCCATTCATTGACCCTGTCCAGGTGTTTAAGGATCTTATCTGAACTAAACTGTCTCACATCAGCCATCTTTCAATCCTTCATGATTAACTGAAAAGGCCTCTTAAGACTTTATATCTCTCATCCCATGTAGAGCTGTTCTGTGTTTTGGAATAACCTTTCTCTCCCATGGTCTGCGCTAAATCCCTGTCACCCAACAATCTCTCTATATAGTGCGAGATTGCCTCGATATCACTAAATCTTACCAGATAACCATCTTCTTCGTGTTTAATAACTTCTGGTATGCCTCCAGCCCTGGCACCTATAACTGGCTTCTTGCTCGCCCATGCCTCTAAAAATACAGCACCGAACGAATCTGTACGAGATGGCAGTACAAGTACATCACCTGCAGCAAAAAGATCCTTCTTGTCTTCATTCATAATAGAATCCAGGACAAGACACTTCTCTTTCACTAAACTATCCTGGGCTGAGAAATATTTATTAAACTCATCCATTGGCGGTCCAGCAAGCACCAATCTTACATCTTTGTTGTTTTTCCACACCCTTTTCATTGCCTCTACTACATGAAATGTACCCTTATCATAGGATTTAGCAGCGACATGAAAAACCAGGTCTTTTTCTTCTATGTTAAATCTCTTTCTGAATCTAGCCTTATTGCCACCCTGGATATCCTCTATGTTTACACCTTGGCCAACAATGGATATCTTCTTCTCGTCAATACCTATGCCCTTTAAATAATCACACTCTATCAAGGTCTGGACAATGATACGGGAGGATCCTGAAAGAAGTTTCATCTGAAAATCCCTGGTGTAATACCTGCGCACCTTATCATTTTTATGTTCCCCTAAATGCAGGAATGGCGTAATGATTAAAGGGATATTGTTTTTCTTTGCATAACGCATAGCCATATAAATCAAGGAATTGTACGGCAAGGCTGTCACATGAACCATGTCAAATCTATCGTGATTGTCAAAAAATAACCTCTTCCACATCCCAGGCAATACAGGGCTTGGTAATGAAAATAAGGCCTTAAAAAACATAAAGGGCAGTTGGTAAAAGGTCCTCATTATAATATTATGAAAAGGGAATCTAAACACGCGGAATCTTTCTATATTCACCCCATTGCAGGATTCTTTATGATCTTCTGCCCTGCGTTTACTCGGCTTCCAGAAATGTTCCAGATCCCAGGCATCTGTTGTAAAAACAGTTACTCTATAGCCATCTGCAGCAAGACGTTCTGAGGTCTCTTTCACGTACATCTCAGCCCCTCCAATAGCAGGATGATATCTATGAACTATATTGAGTATATGAGGTTTTTTATTTATTGCACTATCTCTTTTCTCTGGCGTATATTTTATAATCTCGTACAGCGCCTTAAAAGTGTGCCTATTTGCAAACAACATGTAAAAAAATCTTGGCACATCATATAAAAGAAAAATAAACAAATA